>CANQIE010000005.1 GCA_947623935.1 uncultured Bacilli bacterium
AAACAAATGTAATTTGTAAGTGAGGTGTAGAGTTTGAAGAAAAAAATAATTATAACTTTAGTAGTAATTATTCTATTAGTATTATTGTTTCCAATTAGAAATCAATTAAAAGATGGTGGTACAATAGAATATAAATCATTGGTTTATAAAATATCAAAAGTTAAAAGATTAACTATTGAAGAAAAAGAGGAAGAAGATAAGAAAATAAAAGAATACGAACAAGGAATTATTATAGAAATACTTGGATTTGAAATTTATAACAATGTTAAATAAATTACAATTTGTGATAGTAAGATAAATAGTAATTTGGAGGAGTTGATATAATGGCTACTACAAAAGAATATAAAGATTTTATATTAGAACAATTAAGTTTATTAGATAATATTACTTGTAAATCCATGATGGGAGAATATTTACTTTATTATAATGGAATATTATTTGGTGGAATATATGATGATAGATTACTTGTTAAAATAGTAGATAGTAATAAAAAATATAATATGCAGAAATCTATTCCTTATGAAAGTGCTAAACCTATGTATTTAGTTGATGATGTAGATAACAAAGAAACATTAAAAGATATAGTATTAGATACTTGCAAAGATTTACCAAGTAAAAAGTAATACCAATTACAAGTTTGTATTAGTAAAATAAATAGTAATTTGTAGGAGTGGAGGAATATTATGAATAATTTTCTAGGATTAGGTATTGGATTTGGAAGGTTCATTGTAATTTTGATATGCGCTTACTTTATAATAAAATGGGCAGTAAAAAATGGAATTGAAGAAGCATATAGAGATATTACGGGCAAAGAAACATATGAAGATAAGGAAGCAAAGAAACTTCTTGGTGAATATGCTGATGGATTTGATGAAACAAAAAAAACGAAAAAAAAGAATAATAAATGAATTACAATTTGTATGAGTAAGATTAGCAACTAAAATTTTAGGTAGCATTTAGGTAGCAAAATTTAAAATAAATAAAATTATTTTTTAAATTATTTTAATTAAAAAAGGAAAAATTTGTTTTATTTTAAAGAAAAAAATGTTAGTAAGATACATAAAGGACTAAAATTTAATAGCCCCCTGAAGAGAGAGCGAAAGCTCTCTCATTTTTGTGTATTACTAAGTTTTATAAGAATTTATAGGGATTAAATAAAAACTTTAAATTAAATTTTAGGTAATATTTAGGTAATAAATTTTAAACGAAAAATGTTAAACTTTATTAAATTGATACAAGAATTATTATTTATTTGTTATAATATATCATACAAAGGAGATGAATTATGATAGACAAATCATTTCAAGAAGTAGCAAATAGGATTAAAAAGGCAATAACTAACACGCAGTTTGAAATTATGAGTGATGCAAATAAAAAGTTGGTTAATTTATATTATAATATTGGTAAAACTTTAGAAGAAAATAGTAATTGGGGAAATAAATTTATTGATAACGTTGCAATAGAGTTAAAAATATCTTTTCCTAATTTAAAAGGGTTTTCGGTTCGTAATTTAAAATATATGAAATCTTTTTATAATGAATATAAAGATGATAATGATGAATTTGTGCAACTGGTTGCACAATTACCTTGGAAACATAATATTACTTTAATGCAAAAAGTTAAAGATAAGGAAATACGTAAATGGTATATGCATAAATGTCTTGAAGAAGGATGGTCAGATAGTATTTTAATTTATCAAATAGATACGAATTTATATAATAGGCAAGAAAAAGCAATTAAGCATAATAACTTTAGTATGACTTTAAAAAAGAATAGTGATCTTGCAAGTAATATAATGAAAGAACCTTATGTTTTTGATTTGATTGAATTAACAGAAAACTATAAAGAAAAAGAACTAGAAAATAAAATGTTAGAAAAATTAAAAAATGTATTATTAGAATTAGGTTCAGGTTTTTCATTTGTTGGTAATCAATATAAGATAACTATTGATAATCAAGATTTTTATATTGATTTACTTTTTTACCATATAAAATTAAAATGCTATATAGCAGTAGAACTTAAAGTAACAGAATTTAAAACAGAATTTGCCAGTAAAATGGGATTTTATTTAACAGCACTTGATGAAGAAGTGAAAGATGAAACTGATAATCCTTCAATTGGACTAATATTATGTCAAAATAAAAGCAATAAAATAGTGGATTATACTTTAAAATTTATAAACAAGCCAGTAGGTATAAGCGAATATAAAATATTTGATAAATTATCAAAAGAAATACAAAGTAAGTTACCAAATGCAAATGATATAAGTAGTCATTTGGATATTATGGAGTAAAAAATGAAAAAAAGTAAAATATTTTATCATATACATAAAAATGGAGTTCATGATGATAAATGGCAAATAGGTAGTGTTTTGGAAACAACAAAAAATGAATTCACTAAATTTTCTTTTAATTATGCACCATATTTAGATATATATGATCAAACCAATGTTCCTTTAATAAATGCTATTGAACATGCACAACAAATAAGAGATGTATTAGGTCAAATAAACTTATTATCAGAAGCAAAAAGTTGTATCAATGAATATCAAATATTAATAAGAGAGTTGGCATTTGAAGATATAAGAAAAAAAGAATTTCAAAATTTACCAAGTAGATGCAATTGTATTTATTTGTGTAGGAGCGATCAAATTGAGTATTGGAAAAAACGACTTGGTTTTCAAAATTATGTAGTTTATAAAATAGAAATATATAATGAACCATTTAAAAGTCGTGATAAATTATTACCTAATTCTCATGAATCTTATAATTCTATTTGTGAGAAAGCAAAAGTTTATTGGCAATATAATAATAGTAAAAATTTTGAAGACGATGAATATTTGTATGAAGGAAAATTTAAAATTTTAGGTAATAATTAGATATTAAAATTTTAGATTTTTAATAAACTGTTTTAATTTTTTCTAATTTGAAATAAATAAAAACAAATGAAAAATAAGGGAAAAAGTGAAATTTTAAACAAAAAAAGATTTGAAAAAATTTCGCCCCCTGAAGAGAGCGAAAGCTCTCATTTTTGTTTGTTTTAAAGGGTTTTTGCGATATGAAATTTTGTCTAGGCGACATTTAGGCGACAAAATATATAAAACCTTGTTTAAGAAAAATAAAAGATATTTTAAATAAATGATATAATCATTTTTGAAATAGATAGCTGTTTATAGAATATTGAAATTTAAATTACTTGAGGAGACGTATCTTATGAATAAACAAGAAATATACGATTTTATAAAAAGTAAAAATATATGGTATGAAATTACAGAGCATAAGGCCGTCTATAATATGCAGGACCTAAATGATATAGATTTACCCTATAAGGATGCAGATGGAAAAAATCTATTTGTTAGAGATGATAAAAAAAGAAATTATTATTTAATAACGCTTAAAGGAGATAAAAAACTAGATTTAAAATCGTTTAGTCATCATTATCATACACGTCGTTTAAGTTTTGCTAGTGAAAAGGACTTAATCAATATTTTAAATTTAAAACCAGGATCTGTGACACCATTCGGATTATTAAATGATAAGTATTTAAAAGTAGTATTCTATTTAGATGAAGATTTTTTTAATGATCAAGGTATCATTGGCGTTCATCCTAATGATAATACAGCAACTATTTGGTTAAGCGCTTTAGATTTAGTAAATATTATTAAGGAACATGGAAATCAAGTAAATGTAATAAAAATAGAAACATGAAATATAAATAGGATTTTATAGGAGGAAAGAAATGATGAGTAAAGTTATCGCCATAAGTGGAAAAGTTGGTTCAGGTAAGACCTATTATGCCAAGAAAATAATGGAAAAACAGAAGGTCATTCTTTTATCAAATGATGAATTAATCCATGATGTATTTCCTAATACGCACCCCAATGATCAGCAACCATTGATGGCGAACATTAATAGGTATTTAATAAAAAAAGCAACTGAAATAGTTCAAAATGGGTGTGATGTCATTTTAGATTGGGGCTTCTGGAAAAAAGAAGAAAGAGTAAAACTTACACAGTACTTTCAAGAAAGAAACATTTTCATTGAATGGTATTATATTTCTTTAGATGATGAAACATGGAAGAAAAATATAGAGATAAGAAATAAAATGGTAAAAGAACAGGATGATGGTTCATCATTTTCTTTAAATGACGAAATTTTAGAAAGAGCAAATAAATTATTTGAAGTACCATTGAAAGACGAAAATATGATTATTATAGAAGCAAATCATTAAAAAAGAATGAAAGATGATTATCCTTTAGGAGTGTGATTATATGGCTACAACAAAAGAGTATAGAGATTTTGTATTGGAACAGTTAAATTCATTAGATACTATTACTTGTAAATCAATGATGGGAGAATATTTACTTTATTATAATGGAATATTATTTGGTGGAATCTATGACGACAGGTTACTTGTTAAAATAGTAGATAGTAATAAAAAGTACAATATGAGAGAATCGATTCCTTATGAAAGTGCTAAACCTATGTATTTAGTTGATGATGTAGATAATCCCGAAACATTAAGAGATATCGTATTAGATACTTGCAAGGATTTATCAATTAAAAAGTAATAAATTATCCTTTGTATAAGTAAGATTATCAAGTAAAAATTTAGTCTAAAATAAAAAAAATAATACAGGTACACAACATTGATGTTCCGTGAAGAGAAAGTAAATGCTTTCTCATTTTTGTTTATTATTAAATTTTAAGTAATATTTAGATAATAAACGCTAAAATAAAGTTATTAGAAATATATAAAAAGTTCTGTTAAAGATGCATTTTATGATAATTGTAGATAATAAAGTAATTTTTAACACAATTATAAAATATGTTAAAAAAATTAAAAAAATTTAACATATTTCTTGTATATGTTAAAAAAAGGTGTAATATTATATATGAGGAGATGACTAACTATGAAGTTATTGCCATTTAATGATTATGATTTAAAAACACCAAGAATACTTGAAGCATTAAATGAAGCTTCAAGATCGCTTGCGGAATTAAAAGGTTTTGCTAATTCAATTCCAAATCAACATGTTTTAATTAACGCGATAACTATTAATGAAGCAAAGGATAGTAGTGCGATAGAAAATATTGTGACTACACATGATCGTATTTATAAAGTATTAACAGAAAGTGGATTTAAAGATGAATCTGCTAAAGAAGTTGTTGATTATAGGAGTGCTATTTGGCGTGGATATGAAATTATAAAAGAAAAAGGATTTATTTCAACGAATGTTTTAGTAGAACTTCAAGGAATGATTGAACATAATAATGCTGGTGTAAGAAAAAATCCTGGTACTAAATTAATTAATAGTAAAACTGGAAAAGTAATTTATGTTCCACCACAAGATGAAAAGGAAATTAGAGATTTACTTCAAAATCTTGAAGATTATATTAATGAAAATGATGACGAGGTAGATCCATTGATTAAAATGGCTTTAATTCATTATCAATTTGAAACGATTCATCCATTTTACGATGGAAATGGAAGAACTGGAAGAATATTAAATGTTTTATATTTAGTATTAAATAAGCTATTAGATAGTCCCATTCTTTATTTGAGTAATTATATTAATAAAAATAAAGATCAATATTATAAATTGTTCACTGAATTTAGAGAAAATAATAACTATGAAGATTGGATTATATATATATTAAAAGGAATTGAAGAGACATCTAAAAATACTATTGAGTTAATTAAACAAATTCAAAATGAGATGGAGTCGTATAAGGAAGAATTTATGGCAAAATTACCTAAAATATATTCTGATGAATTATTAGATTCTTTATTCTTTGAAGTTTATACTAGAATTAATTATGTTGAAAAAAGATGTGATGTAACAAGACAAACGGCTACTACCTATTTAAATAGTTTAGTAGATGCTGGATTACTTGAATTTGAAAAAGTAGGAAGAGAAAGTATATATAAAAATACAAGATTAATTAATTTACTAAGTAAATTTTAAATAATGATGTCCATAATGATATAACCGTAAAATATTGAGAATGATTAAGTATTTATATGAAAAAAATTTAAATGCAACTAAAAGTTGATAGTTTAAAATTACTTTCACCTTTATAATTTATTGTGAAAGAGAGGCACTCTAAATGAAATTTGGAGATAATTTAAAAAAAATAAGAATTTTGAAAAAACTATCACAAGAAGATTTAGCCGAAAAAGTAAATGTATCTAGACAATCCATTAGTAAATGGGAAACAGGAGACGCTTATCCAACTATGAACAATTTATTAGAACTATGTAAAATTTTCCATTGTAAAGTTAGTGATTTAGTAAACGATCATATCATTGATATGGATTCACTTGGGGATGAGGTTAAAACCAAAGTTGTCAGTTTAAAAAAAGAAGAACAAAAGAAAATGAAAGTTTTAAGTAAAATCATTTCTATTATATCTAAAATAGGAAAAATTTTTTGTTATATTGCGATTCCTTTTCTAAGTTTAATTTTAATTGTTTCGCCTTATTTAATTGATAAAGTCGAGATAGAAGAGCATAATTTAACTTTGAATTTGTCCGATTATAATATTAATGTTTTAGAAGAAAACGATAAAATAGTCTTAAAAGTGGGCTCATTTGTTTTAGCTGATGCAGATAAAGAATTTTTAAATACTAAAGTAATATCGATATTTGAAAATAATAGTAAAGCCAAAATCATCGGTTATGTTGAAACCGGTTTTGCTGTTCTTTTAGTCACCATTATTTTGACCTCTATTATATTCAAACATTTAGAAACTTTATTTGATAATATCAATCAAGGTGAAACACCATTTACTTTAGAAAATGTTCGTTTAATAAAGAAAATTGCCTGGAAAATGATTATTATCATCCTAATGAGTAATATTGGTGGAGGTATGTTTGAACTACTATTAAACACCGATTTAAATATTGAATTTGAAACTTATGATTTGGTAGAAATATTATTCTTATTTAGTTTGTCCTATATATTTGAATATGGAAGATTATTAGGACTTGAAACAAAAGGTCAAATGTATAGTGATAGCTATGAATAAAGATAAAATAATCAGTGAATTAATAATTAAATTAGCTATTAATTATTTATTGTCTACTTATGCTTTTGTTATTTCTTGTAAAGCAATAATATTTTAGGATTTAAATTTCACACTATTGTGATAGAATTATACTAGAAGGATTTCCAAAAAAGTAGGTGGTAATATGGATAATTTAAACAATGGAAGCGTTGTTGATTTTAGTCAAATTAAAGATTATCAACAAGCTGCAAAAGATTTTGCTGAAGGAAATAGGGAATTAGAACAGTTATTGTTAAACTGTTTTAGTAGAGGAATTAAAACTACTGCTTGTTGTGGAGGACATGAAGATAAAAAAAGAAAACCATATATTTCATTTCTATATTCTCCTGAAAATGAACAATTAATTTATGCCCTATTAGCTAAACTAAAAGATAATGAATTTGATTTTAGATACAATAAATTATTAAACGGGAAATCTTTTTTTTTCATTAGTGAAGGGCGAATGTTTGATTTTAATAGTGCTTCTACATTATTTAATGATATAAATAGTGTTATTGACTCTTTTGATATCGGAAAAGATTATTATGCAGAACTTCCTATAGATTTACAAAAGTATGGTTTACTTATTAAAAATGCGGAAAATGATGAATTTTTAAAAGTTGATGGAAGATCAGGTTATTTTCAAATGTGTTATGAAAGTGTTCCTGATGGATATGAATATGCCATGTTTACAACCGATTCATACTATAATAGTGCTGCAGAAAAAGGAAAGTTTATAAGAAATTCAATGGGAGTATTTCCTAGTTATAATTTGAAAGTTCCTAGTCGTGAAATGGCAATTCAAGGATTAAATAGTATTGCTATGAATATTCAAACTACTGAAATGAAACCACCAGAAGAAACTCCTATTCAACCATATCAACCAACAAAAGCAAAAGAAGAGGAGTTAGAAATTGACTTTGAATACGATGAAAGAACTAAAAGTAATTCACTTACAAATCATTTGAAGGTAAATCCTGGTGATACTATTGAAATGGTTGCTCAAAAACTTAATGCTTGTAGAGCGAAAGGAATAAATGCTTTTGCGGTATTTAATGGCGTTGAAGTAAACAATTATAAAAGTGATGATCCACAGCAAATTATAGATGCATTTGGGCAGAATTTGGCAGCTCAAAAAAAAGCCTATGAACATTTTACTCAAATGCGTGATGCTCAAAGACAACAAGATCAGTTAATTAGACAACAACAATTAGGACAATCATCTCAAAAAGATACACCACAAATAGGGGGTATGGGTAAATAGTGAATGAGGAATTTAAAAATGCTTATAAAGCATTGACTGTAAACGAAAAGAGAAACCAATTAAGTAATGAATTGATGTTAATTGGCGAATTAATCAAAAATGTGGAAAGTTCATTTAACATACAATCCATATTAAACGTTAAAAATTACGATTCACAAAAAGATTCTAATTTATCGGAAAATGAAATGTTAGATTTTATATATGAAGATGTCTATAATATTGAAAGAGAATTAATAACTGTTCTTTCTGCTATTTCTTCAAAAAATATATAAAACTCTAAAAAGTGAAATATTTTGTCCTTTGAAGGAGCCGGAAGGCTCCACCATAACACCTGATGAAACAGCAAGTATATATGATACGAAACCATTCTAACTAGTACTGATAAAGTATAGTATTAAAAGATGCTACCGAAACAAAAAATCATTTTACTTTGTTTAAGTATATGCTGGATACTATTGATGATAAACTTTCTATAGATATGATAAAAAAGTTTCATTTCATTTTAAAAGATGGAACCTTAACGGATAGTGAAAAAGAATGGGTTAACGTTGGAGAATATAAAGCGAAGAAAAATTTCGTTGGAAATATTGTGACCTCTTCACCTAGTAATGTAGCAAGCGATATGAATGATTTATTAGAATGGTATCATAAAATAACTAAAAAAACGTTAGAAGATATTATTGAATTTCATGTTCGTTTTGAGCAGATTCATCCTTTTCAAGATGGGAATGGTCGAATAGGAAGAATGATTATGTTTAGAGAATGTTTATATAATGATATTATGCCGTTTTTTATTGAGGACCGAAATAAAGATTTTTATATAAGAGGTATTAAAGAATATCAAACAAATGGTGAATAGTGAATCCTTTGCTTGAAAGGATTTTCCTACTTAAAAAATAAAGAGATTAAGAATATAAGTAGGTGTATTATTAAGTTTTAGATTATTGAATAATGATATAGCAAATGAAAGAGAGAAAGATTATGAAGAAAATGAGTAAAGTATTTTTAATGTTATTTGTTCTTATTTTAATGACGGGATGTGGAAGTGGGGATAAAGAGGAAAAATTAGTTTGTACCACGGTTGAAAATGAAGATGAGATGACGATTGAACAAGTCATTTCTATGACCTATAAAAATGATCAATTAAATCACATGACGATGGAAGTAAATTCGAAGATTACCGATGCTACCATCCAAGAAAATTGGGAAGCCTTTAAAGAATTTATGGATAAAGATAACCAAGAATTGGATAAAGAGGGTGTTCGTTTAAAAGTAGAAGCAGATGATCAAAACTATGAATATAGAACGATTTTAGATATTGATGTTTTAAATGCCAGCGAAGAAGTATTAGAAGAACAAGGATTTGAAGGCTTGAAAGAAGATAATAGTACTTTAGAAGAAAGTAAAAAAATAGCTGAACAAGATGGAGCTATTTGCAAAATACAAGAAAATTAATAAATTATAGAAGAGAACTATATTCGAGGTTCTCTTTTTTATGCTATAATAAATTTAAGCAATCTTTTCATTGTAATTAATATAGTTACCAGGGAGTGTATCAAAATGTTAAAAGGAAAACCATTTGTTAAATGGGCTGGTGGTAAACGGTCTATTATCGATAAACTTATTAAATTATCTCCAGATAATTTCAATACTTATTATGAACCTTTTGTTGGTGGAGGTGCTATGTTATTTGAATTATCTCCACGAAAGGCCGTAATAAATGATTATAACGAAGAATTGATGAATGTTTATAGATGTATTAAAGATGAAAATAAATTTACTTCTATGTGTTGTGAGTTAAATAAACATGAGAAAAATCATTCTGAAACATATTATTATAAAGTAAGAGATATAGATAAAAACAAAAACAAATTTCATAAACTTGCAGACTATAAGAGGGCAGCTAGAACAATCTATTTAAATAAAGCTTGCTTTAATGGCTTGTATAGAGTTAATAGTAAAAATGAATTTAATGTACCTTCTGGAAAAAAGTCTAAAATTAATACTTATGATGGTATTAATTTAGGCATTATTTATTCTTTTCTCAATTTCAATGATATAAAGATTTTATCTACAGATTTTGAAGAAGCTGTAAAAGATGCTAAAAAAGGAGATTTTATCTATTTTGATCCACCTTATGACTCAGATACTTCTACTTTTAATAGCTATACTGAAAATGGATTTGGAAAAGAAGAACAAAAAAGATTATCCAAAGTGTTTAAAGAATTGGATAAAAGAGGTTGTTATGTCATGTTATCAAACTACAATACTTCATTGATTAAAGAATTATATAAAAATTATAAATTTAATTATATCGAGGCACAAAGAAATATCGGTGCTAAAGCAAAAGACAGAGGTTTGGTAGAAGAAGTGATTATTACCAATTTTGAGAATAAAAGAGACATTTAACATAAAAGAAGATAATTCATATAAGGAGAATTTGTCAGTGAAAAAGGAATATTATTATAAAGATGATAATTTTAAATTGATCTTAGGTGACTCTTTAAAAGAATTAAAAAAAATAGAACCTAAGAGCATTGATATGATATTTGCTGATCCTCCTTACTTTTTATCCGGAGATGGCATTTCTTGTAGTGGTGGGAAAATGGTTTCTGTAAATAAAGGAAAATGGGATAAAAAAATAGGTATTACTGAAAAACATAAATTTAATCGAAAATGGATTAAATTATGCTATCAAGTTTTAAAAGATGATGGAACCATTTGGATTAGTGGAACCTTACATAACATTTATTCTATTGGTATGGCCTTAGAACAAGAAGGTTTTAAAATTATTAACAATATTACTTGGAAAAAGTTAAATCCGCCTCCTAATATCAGTTGTAGATATTTTGTGCATTCGACAGAAACGATTCTGTGGGCAAAAAAAGATTTAAAAAAAGCAAAGCATAAGTTTAATTATAATTTAATGCGTGAACTAAATGGAGGAAAACAAGCAAAAGATGTTTGGGAATCTGCTCTTACTAAACCCAGTGAAAAGAAATGTGGAAAACATCCTACCCAAAAACCTATAGAAATATTAGAAAAATTGATTCTTGCATCTACTGATGAAGGTGATTTGGTATTAGATCCTTTTAATGGTAGTGGGACTACAGGAATTGTTGCTTATAAATTAAAAAGGAGATATATTGGCATTGATTTAGAAAAAGAATATTTAGATTTAACTATAAGGAGGAAAGAAAGTATATGATCATTAGTAAAGGTACTAAAAAAAGTAAAAAAGATGGAAAAGTATCAACCTCTATCATAGATATTGATTTTGATAATAAATATACTATATATGTTTTTCAGGGTAGAATAAGTAAAAATGATATTATTATTAAATATGCTGAAAACAAAAAAAGAATGAGGACTCCTAAACATATTCATTGGGCAGTCGATCTATTGTTAAAATTACAAGTGAAAAAAGAATTAACAAGAGAATTTATTAACGTAATACAACAAGAATGGAAAAATTGTAGACCGTTAGAAAATAATGATTATGATACCTTAACGACATTAATTAACCACTCGGTTAAAGAGACCAATATTGCAAAATACCAGGAACTAAACAACTATGGAGAATATGATGTAGCATTTTTAATTGTTTTAATGACCCTTTTAATGACTCAAGAAAAAACTAATAGGGAAGATGCCTATATGTTTGGTGACGTTCTACAAGAACTGTTGAAAGATAAGTTGGATATATTTGCTATCATGTCTGTAGCGGGATTTGGAGGAAGATTCTAACTAACAAGGACTTTCATTCGGTAAGAGTTGTATACCAATAGAAATACACATTATTTTGAAATTGTTGTGTATTTTTTATTTATGAAAAAATAGAAAATTGATAAAAATTATAAGTCACTTTTTAAAAAAGGAGGTATAATAAGTTACTAGAAATTTATATATTTTGGTTTTAAAAAGATAAAACAAAGAGTAGGCATATAGAGGAGGTAAAAATATGAGAAAAATAACCGATTTTATGGTGAAGGGACGTTATGTCTTTTTAGCTTTATTCTTTATGATGGCGCTTTTTAGTTTATATTTATCGACGAAAGTGACCATTAATGAAGATATGATGAAGTATCTTCCAGCTTCTTCAGAAGTAAAAATTGGAAATGATCTCATGGAAGAAAAATTTCCGGAACAAAAGTCTTCGATACTCAATGTGATGTTTAAAGACTTAAAAAGTGAAGAAAAAATGGAAATGAAGGAAAAATTACAACAAGTGGAGGGCGTAAGTTCGGTCGATTATGAAGATACTTCTGATTACAATCAAGAAGCATATACGTTGTATGTTTTAAACGTGGATGATTATGATCACTCGAGTACCTCAACTAAGGTTTATAATTATGTAAAAAATCATTTTGATGCTGTTGGTATGAGTGGTTCTATTTACGATGAAAACAAACCGATTTTACCTTTGTGGATTGTTCTTTTAGCAATTGCCTGTGCCATGGTTATTTTAATTACATTAAGTGACTCTTATCTTGAGCCTTGGCTCTATTTAATTTCCATAGGAGTTGCGGTCTTTATCAATAAGGGCACCAATATTATTTTTGATAATGTTTCATCGATTACCAATTCTATTGTAGCCATTTTACAACTTGCTTTATCAATGGATTATTCGATTATGTTATCAAATCGTTATAAACAAGAGAAAAAGAATCATACCAATAAAGTGGAAGCTATGAAGGAAGCTTTATATCACTCGTTTAAATCCATTTTTAGTAGTTCTCTTACGACCGTGGTCGGCTTAGTGGCCTTGGTATTTATGAGTTTTACCATTGGAAGAGATTTAGGTTTTGTTCTTGCCAAAGGAGTGTTACTTAGTTTAATTAGTATTTTCTTTTGCCTACCAGCTTTACTTTTAATTTTCGATAACTTGATTACTAAGACCAAGAAGAAAACGATTAAATTCAATTTGACGAAGTTAGGTCATTTTGTCTATAAAACACGATATCCTCAACTCGTATTTATCGTAATACTATTTATTGCGGCTTACTTTTTAAAGGGAAATATTGGAATCCTCTACACGGGTTCAGAGCAAGATGAGGTAGGGAAGGTGTTTCCTGCCACCAATCAAATAGCCCTTGTCTACAACAATAAGTACGAAGAAGAAATCGCTTCTTATTGTAAAGAATTAGAAAAAGATAATAAAATAGATGAAGTATTATGTTACTCCAATACGATCAACGAAAAACTAGCTTACGATGAGTTCAATCAAAAACTTAAAGACTTAGGTCAAGATGTGCAAATAGAAGATTATTTACTTAAACTCGTCTACTATCACTATTATAATAAAGATGAAAATAATAAAATGACTTTGGAAGAATTTACGTCTTTTATTAAATCGGACATCTATCATAATGAAGATTTTTCAAATACTTTAGATGAGGCTACGAAAGAGCAAGTGGATTTATTAGAAAACTTTACCTCTTCCTCTTTAATCTATAAGCAGAGAACACCTAGAGAAATCGCACGCTTACTTAATATGAGTGAAAAAGATGCACAAGATATTTTGCTTTATTACAATAGTAAAAATATTAGTACCCAAATGACGATAAAAGAATTTATAGATTTTATGTTGAATGAAGTTACTAAAGAAGAAGCTTATGCTAAGGAAATGGATGTTAAGACTACCCAAAAGTTAAAACAATTACAAACTTTCACCAACTTAGAAAACATTCATAAAAAGATGAATGCCCATGAGATTTCGCTTCTTTTTGGAATCGATGAAAATGTAGTAGAGCAGTTGTGTTTGCTTTATAGAATTACAAATGAAAGTACTACCCAAATGACTTTAAATGATTTTGCTACGTTTGCTTTAAAACTTTCTAAAGAGGAAACTTATAAGGACTTATTTAGTGATGAGACGACGTCCTCTTTACTTTCGTTACAAAGATTAAGTGATGATACTGTTATCGAAGAAACACTTAATCCAGAAGAAATGAAAAATGCACTTTCTCATCTTGGTTTAGCTATCGATGATGAAAATTTATCACTTCTATATACTATTTATACGGGATATAGCTCCAGTTCTGAATTGACCTTAAACGAATTTGCTACTCTTGCTTTAGAAATAAGTAAGATAGAAGATTATCAGTCTTATTTTAGTGAAGATGTCCTAAAGTCGTTACAAATGTTAATCTCCCTAAATACGTATTACGATCAAAAAATGTCTAATACCGATTTATATCAATTGTTTGGAATCGATGAAGGGACCTCTACCTTACTCAATTTTATTCTTACCAATAAAGTGGATGGTACTTTTACTCTAACTCCATTAGAATTTGTTGATACGCTCTTAAACAATAGCATCATTGCTCCCAATTTGAGTAGTAGTCAATCTGCTTCTTTAAAACTTGCTCAATATATTATGAATAACACGCTTACTACTTATCGCGTGGATGAGTTATCGAATGCTTTATCACAAGATAAAATAATCGTTAGTTTCGTCTATGGAATTAAGGATATTCAAAATAATCAAATGAAAGCGATGTCTTTGAAAGATTTCATTAACTTTTTATACCTACATCAAGAAAATAGTCTTTTAACTTCACGTATTCTGTCTTTTAAAGAAATGTTAGATTTCGCTGATACTGTGGTAAATAACACTAAGACTTTATATTCGTATAATGAAATTAGTACGATTACAAAAATGAATCCAGATACGATCAAGCAACTATTTGGCATCTATGATTATACTTATGAGGAAACTTTCTTGACACCGGTTCAATTCACAGATTTTCTTTTAAATAATCAAGAACATCCTTTGTTAAAAGATAAAATTTCAAACCAAGATTTTGCTTCTTTAACTCTTGTTCATCAAATCATGACGGGAGCGATAACCAAAGAAAAATATACTTCTAGTAAAATGAGTTCACTTTTAAATATAGACGTTCATTCTATGAATCTTTTATTTAGTTTGTATGATGCTAAACATGTAAATCTAAATCCTATGATTTCTTTAAAAGATTTTGTTTGTTTTATAGTGAAGGAAGTCATGAATGATCCGAATTATGCTTCAAAGTTCGATCAAAACAAAAAGGGAAAATTGACGACTGCTCATACTATTATTACAAGTTCGCTACAAAAAGTAAAATATACTTCGACTGATGTGTTTTCTTTATTAAAGGTTTTAAATAATGATGTGGATAAGTCTTTAATTGATTTAGTCTACTTGTATTATGGAAGTTGTAAGGAATTTGATTCTTCTTGGAAAATGACGATTGAAGAAGTATCTTCTTATTTAAATTCGGATATTATTACGGATACCAGATTTGATGACTTTATCGATGAAGAAAAAAGAAATACGATTTTGGACTCTAAAGAGACGATTCGTGATGCTAAAGAATTATTGGTATCTGACACCTATTCAAGAGCGGTCTTAAATACGAAATATGCTTTTGAAGGTGAAGAGACGTATCCATTTATCCATAGGCTTCAAGAAGAAGTAGGGAATAAAGAAGATATCTATGTAGTAGGAAATTCTCCTATGGCACTAGAATTGAATCAAACTTTTGATAATGAACTAAATAAGATTACTTTATTAACCATGATCTTTATCTTTGCTGTGGTGGCTTTCACCTTTAAAGATTTGATTATTCCACTGGTTTTAGTTCTTATTATTCAAACAGCGGTGTACTTAACCATGAGTGTGATTTCACTTACCGGAGGATCTGTTTACTTTATTTCATTATTGATTGTGCAAGCTATCTTGATGGGCGCCACCATCGACTATGCGATTGTCTATACTTCGTATTATAGGGAATCAAGACTTACGATGAAAGTAAAAGACTCCATCATCAATGCTTACAACAAATCGATTCATACCATTATTAGCTCGTCTACCATTTTAATTATAGTTACTTTGGTTGTAGCCTCTTGTGCTTCGGAGATTGCAGCTAAAATATGTGAAACGATTTCTCAAGGTACCCTTGCTTCTGCTATTTTAATTCTCTTTGTTTTGCCGGGAGTGCTAGCTGCAACAGATAAGCTAATTTGTAGAAATGGCTACTATAAAGATAAAAAAGGAAACGCATAATGAGATGCGTTTTTCTGTGGTATAATAAAAAGTATAAGGAGTTAAAATGGATAAGATAGAACAGTTAAATAAATGGATTAAAGAATGCCAAAATATTGTTTTCTTTGGTGGAGCAGGAGTTTCTACTGAAAGTGGGATTCCGGACTTTAGAAGTAAAGATGGACTTTACAATCAACAATATGAATATCCTCCGGAAGAAATCTTAAGTCATACGTTTTTTATGAGAAATCCTCAAGCTTTTTATCAATTTTATAAAGATAAAATGAACAGTTTAAAGTATGCACCCAATATTACACATAAAAAATTAGTCGAACTCGAAAAAGAAGGAAAATTAAAAGCCATTGTAACACAAAATATCGATGGCTTACATCAGAAGGCAGGATCTAAAACCGTTTATGAGTTACACGGAAGCATTTTAAGAAATTACTGTATGAAGTGTCATACGTTTTATGATGCCGAAACAGTTTTTAAAAGCAAAGATATTCCTTTCTGTACTTGTGGGGGTATCATTAAACCCGATGTAGTACTTTATGAAGAGGGACTTGATGAAAAAACGTTAACGAATGCTATTAAGGCCATTCAAAATGCTGATATGTTAATTGTTGCAGGAACTTCTTTAACCGTTTATCCAGCAAGTGGGTTAATTCGTTACTTTAAAGGAAAATACTTAGTTTTAATCAATAGAGATCCTACCACTTATGATGCTCTAGCTAGTTTAGTCATTCATGAAAATTTAGGTGATGTCTTTTCTAAAATCAATAATTAACTATTAGTTGACATAGGAAGAAGATAAAAATCTTTTTCTTTTTTTAGTTACTTTAATGCTATGGTATAATAATATTATCTAAATAATTAGGAGAAAAGGAAAATGAAATTAAATAGTAAAGAAGCACTAAATTTATTAAATGCGTGTAGAGGAAAAGCAATTAATGATGATTGGATTTTACATTCCATTTGTATTGGCAATACAGCGAGTGTTATAGCAAAACATTTAAATTTAGATGAAGATTATGCTAAGACCTTGGGCTATATTCACGATATTGGAAAAAGAGAAGGATGGAATCAGTATGAAGGGGTCCTTCCGCATGCTATAAAAGGATATAATTATATAAAATCCTTAGGCTATGATGATGATTATGCAGAAATATGTATTAAGCACTCTTTTTTGAATCATGATATCAATTGTCTTGCAAACGATCGAGACTATACGGATTCAAAAGATTCTCGTTATGAATTCATAAAACAAATTGTTCAAAAGGAAGATTCCATTTACGATAAAATTATTAATTTATGTGATTTAATGTGTTCTACAAAGTTAGATTTTATGGAAAAAAGACTAATGGATTTATTGATTAGACATGGTGTTTATAAAAATACGCATTACCATTTACTTGAAGCACGTAAATTAAAAACTCAAATGGATGATTTATTGGGATACAATCTGTATGATTTGTTTCCAGAATTAAGAGCGAATATTTAGAAAAATTAATTGAAAGGATGATATAAATTATGTGTACAGCAATTACTTACAATACGAAAGATCATTATTTTGGAAGGAGTCTTGACTATGAATTTTCCTATCATGAGACGGTAACCATTACGCCAAGGAATTATCCATTTCAATTTCGATGTGGAAAAAATATAGGTAAACATTATGCTCTTATTGGGATGGCTTATGTTTCGGATAACTATCCTCTTTATTACGATGCTGTTAATGAAAAAGGATTAGGTATGGCAGGATTAAACTTTCCAGGAAATGCCTTTTATCATGAAATGCAAGAAGGAAAAGATAATGTTGCACCTTTTGAGTTTATTCCTTGGATTTTGTCTCAATGTAGCAATGTTTCGGAAGCAAAAGCGTTATTAAATAACATGAATATTGTGGCCATTAACTTTAGTGAACAATTACCTGCATCACCTCTACACTGGATTATATCCGATAAGGAACAATCAATTACCGTTGAAAGTGTCAAAGAGGGTTTAAAAATTTACGATAATCCGGTAGGCATTTTAACTAATAATCCTACTTTTGATAGGCAGATGTTTAATCTCAATAACTATATGAGCTTGTCTCCTGATCAGCCGGTAAATCATTTTTCAGATAAACTTCATTTTGATATTTATAGTCGTGGTATGGGTGCTTTAGGTTTACCTGGAGATTTGTCTTCCGCTTCTAGATTTGTTAAAGCAACTTTTACTAAGATGAATTCTCTATCGGGAGATTCGGAGTCTGAAAGTATCAGTCAATTCTTCCATATTTTAGGCTCTGTTGAACAACAAAGAGGATGTGTTCATTTAGGGGATGGTAAGTACGAGATTACCATTTATAGTTCTTGTGTCAACATGGATAAAGGAATCTACTATTATACGACTTATGAAAATAGTCAAATCACCGGTGTCGATATGTATAAAGAAGATTTAGAAGGATCTACGTTAGTCAATTATGATCTGGTTAAAGGTCAACATATTTTAATGCAAAATGAATAAGCAAAAGAAGTCACTTTTAATCATAGGATTTTTAATCTTAATTTTAATGGTCGTTCTCTTAGGAATCTATTTCATTTTACCAAGAGCAAATAAAAGGGAGGAGGGGACTTTTATGATGAACGAAGTCAAAGTCATTATTGAAAATAAAACCTATTCTGTTACCTTAGAAGAAAATGAGACTGTCGAAGCGTGGCTTTCCTTATTACCACAAGAATATTCTATGACAGAATTAAATGGTACTGAAAAATATGTCTATCTAGAAAATAGTTTACCTACTAAAAGTTATTCTCCTCAACATATTGAAAAAGGGGACCTCATGCTCTATGGAGATGATTGTCTAGTCGTATTTTACAAATCATTTGACACTTCTTATAGTTATACCAAAATAGGGCATATCGAAGGACTAGATGATTTAGGAAATGAAGATATAATGGTGCAATTTGAAAAATAAGAAAGAGCATTCTTTCTTTTTTCTTGGGAACTTATTTCAAAAAATGGAATATATAATTAAAGAACTGCTTTACACAAAATACCATATTTGTTTTCGCTAAATCCATAGCCTTTAAGTAGATAATTTGCTATAATATTAATGTTCGTTTATAAATACCCTTTGAAAGTAAAAAGGGGAAAGGAGACTAAAACCTTGTTAAAACTTTTTAAGAATTTAAAGAAAAAAGATTGGATCCATATTTTTATTGGATTTTTATTAATTGCCTCTCAAGTATGGCTTGAGTTAAAGATGCCCGATTATATGTCAGAAATAACACAGTTAGTGCAAACAGAAGGAAGCAAGATGGAAGATATCCTGGTAAACGGAGGCTATATGCTTTTGTGTGCCTTTGCCTCTTTAGTTTGTGCTGTTATTACAGGCTATCTCATTGCCAATGTTTCAGCACGTTTTTCTAGAAATGTTCGAAAAAAACTATTTAATAAAGCCCTTTCGTTATCGACTGCTGAAATTAAAGACTTTTCAACGAGTAGTTTAATTACTAGAACCACGAACGATATTACGCAAGTGCAAATGTTTATTGCTATGGGTTTGCAAATGTTAATTAAAGCACCTCTTACCGCGATATGGGCAGTAACCAAGATTTTAAATAAGAGTTGGCAATGGAGTAGCCTAACCGCCCTTGCGGTAGTGATCTTGTTATCGATGATTGCGATTATTTTAGTGATTGTCTTACCACGATTCAAGATTGTTCAAAAGTTAATTGATAAAGTCAACAATGTTACAAGAGAAAACCTAACCGGTATCAGGGTAATTCGTGCTTTTAATGCGGAAAAATATCAAGAAGATAAATTTGAAGAAGTCAATAATAAACTTACTCGAACTCAACTCTTTAACCAAAGAACCTTTGCCGTCATGGAACCACTTATGTTTTTGGTTATGAATGCGTTAACTTTATCCATCTATGTGGTTGGGGTCTACCTCATCAGGGATAGTGCACTTGCAGGAAAGATTACCTTATTTGGTGATATGGTTGTCTATTCTTCTTACTCGATGCAAGTCATTATGTCGTTCTTGATGCTTGCTATGATCTTTATGATTTTACCACGGGCCAATGTTTCTGCTAATCGTATCAATGAAGTTATGGATAAAGAGGTATCGATTAAAAATGGTACTTTAAAAGAAGTGCCTACGAAAGAAGTAGGAACGATCGAATTTAAGCATGTATTCTTTAAATATCCCGATGCAGAAGAGTACTTGTTAGAAGATGTATCTTTTAAAGTTAAAAGAGGAGAGACCGTTGCCTTTATTGGCTCTACCGGAAGTGGTAAATCGACGCTTATCAATTTGATTCCACGGTTTTACGATGCTTCTAGTGGTGAAATTTTAATCGATGGAGTTAATGTAAAAGAATATGACCTCGCTTATTTGTACAATAAATTAGGCTATGTCCCTCAAAAAGCCGTTCTATTTAACGACACCGTAACAGGCAATGTTACCTATGGGGATAATGGTAAAGAAAAAACGAAAGAATTAGTTACTAAAGCTCTGGAAGTAGCACAAGCCAAAGAATTTGTAGACAAAATGGAACAAAAAGAAGATTCCCTTATTGCTCAAGGTGGAACCAATATTTCAGGAGGACAAAAACAACGCTTATCGATTGCAAGAGCCATTGCAAGAGAACCGGAAATCTATATTTTTGACGACTCTTTTTCCGCTTTAGACTATAAAACGGATGCCACCTTAAGACATGAATTAAAGAAATATACGAAGGATGCCACTTGTCTCATTGTGGCTCAAAGAATTGGTACCATTATGAATGCAGATCAAATCGTGGTTTTAGATAAAGGAAAATGTGTGGGTTTAGGAACACATAAAGAACTACTTAAAAAATGTGAAGTTTATCGTCAAATTGCTTTATCACAATTATCAGAGGAGGAGTTAGAAAATGCCTAGAAGACCTGTTCGAGGAGAGAAAGCAAAAGACTTTAAAGGGGCTATTAAAAGACTCTTTAAGGAACTTGCTTCTTTCAAAGTATTATTGATTTTAGGATTGACGCTTGCTGCTTTTGGCTCTATTTTATCGATTACGGCTCCTAACCGTCTTTCTGATTTAATCGATAAAATATCCGAAGGATTAGTGGTAAACACCGAGAACTTAGAAAAATTAACAGCTCATGTGCAAGAAAGTCTTTCCGAAGAAAAATTAAAAGAAGAACTTCCTCTTTTATTAAACTTAAATCTAAATCAAGAAACACTTCTTGAAATCAATACTTCGACTAGTATTACGAATGAAGAAAAACAAGTTTTCCAACAATTCTTAATGGGAATGGATCCAAATGCTCCAGAAGAACTTATGCAAAAAATAGGTTCTTTACCAGAAAGCGTTTTAAATCTTCTTTTAAAACCCTCTACTTATAAAGGGATAATGATTTCGACCGAAGATAAATTATTTCTTTTAAATACTATGAATATGGAAGATAAAGAAAATCTTTCTAATCTTGTTCTTCCAGAATCCCTTGTTCAAGTTCTCTTTAGTGATGTTACGATTGATGATGTAACCATAACAGCAAAGGAGCAAGGAGAATTCCTTCAAGTGATGAGTACATTAGATCAAGATGCAGATGCTTCTCTTCTTTATCAAAAATTAGATACCATGCCTTCTTCCATTCAAACGATTGTAGAGCCTCAATTTGATATGGAAGGTATTAAAAATATCATTTTATTCTTAGTGGGACTTTATCTTTTATCGGCATTGTTTACTTTTATTGAATCCCTTTCTATGACGACCGTATCCAATCGTTTTGCTAAGAAATTAAGAAGTAGTATTTCGCAAAAAATCAATAAACTTCCGCTCAAATATTTTGATAAGAATCAAACGGGAGATGTATTGTCTCGGGTTACCAACGATGTGGATACGATTGCTCAAAGTATGAACCAATCCTTTGCTACTTTAGTAAGTGCTTCTACTTTGTTCGTGGGAACTGTTATCATGATGTTTATCACCAACTGGGTGATGGCTTTTACAGCGATTGGTGCTAGTGTCATTGGTTTCTTCTTCATGTTTAAAGTGTTAGGTAAATCACAAAAATATTTTATTCAAAGACAAAAGTATTTAGGCGATATCAACAGTCATATTGAAGAAGTTTATTCAGGACTTAATGTGGTCAAAGTATATAACGGAAATGAGATTGCCAATGAAAAGTTTGATGTTTTAAATGAAAAAGTGTATGAAGCCAATCGTAAGAGTCAATTCTTATCTGGACTCATGATGCCCATGATGAACTTTATTGGTAACTTTGGTTATGTTGCCGTTTGTATTGTGGGAGCACTTCTTACCATGAATCATGTCATTACTTTTGGAGTAATTGTTGCCTTTATGACCTATGTTCGTTTATTTACTTCTCCTTTATCCCAAATAGGGCAAGCCATGACTTCGTTGCAGACGACGGCAGCAGCCAGTGAAAGAGTATTTGAATTTGTAGACGAAGAAGAAATGGCTAGTCAAGAACACATTACGAAAGTTCTAGATAAGAGTAAAGTAAAAGGAAATATCGAGTTTTCCAATGTTCAATTTACGTATGCAGGTAATAAGTATCCTACGATTAAGAATTTTAGTGCTCATGCTAGTGCAGGAGAAAAGATTGCGATTGTTGGACCTACGGGTGCTGGAAAAACGACGATGGTCAACCTCTTAATGAAATTCTACGATATCGACAAAGGGGATATTAAAATCGATGGGGTGTCGACTAAAGAACTTTCAAGAGAAAACATACATGACCTCTTTACGATGGTATTACAAGATACCTGGTTATTTGAAGGAACGGTAAGAGAAAACATTACCTATAATCGACCTAATATTTCTCTAGAAAGAGTTAAAGAAGTATCCGAAATTGTAGGACTTGATCACTTTATTAAGACCCTTCCTCATGGCTATGATTCAATGATTACCGAAAACGATAATGTTTCAGCAGGCCAACGGCAACTTTTGACCATTGCTCGAGGTATGATTGAAGATTCCCCATTCTTAATCTTAGATGAAGCCACTAGTAATGTTGATACTAGAACGGAAGAATTAGTCCAAAAAGCGATGGACAAATTAACGGAAGGAAGAACCTCTTTCATTATTGCACATCGTCTATCGACTATTAAAAATGCTGATTTGATTCTAGTGATGAAAGGCGGCAACATTGTAGAACAAGGAACGCATGAAGAATTAATGCAAAAGAATGGTTTCTATGCCGACTTATACAATTCTCAATTTGAATTATAATTTTTTAAAAGGCGTCTTTTAGGATGCCTTTTTAGTTTATAAAGATTGATTTTAGAAGGTGTTTGTGGTAGGATAAAAAGCATTAAGAATTAGATTTAAGGAGTGAATAAAAATGAATAGACAAGATGCTACGAGTTTCGTTAAAACGATTTTAAAAAATGGAGTCGATCATAATTTAAAAGTAAATGTGGTTAAAAAATCCATTCTCGATTATGCCAAGTATTTAAATAACAATGAGATGGCTAGTAGAGAAGATATTGAGTATATTATAGGCTTAAGTAATATTACTTCAAGATTGTTAAAATTATTTAAGACTTCTTCTGATTTTGATGCGGTTTTTGATACTTTGACTGAAGTTAAACCAAAGAAACGGACTGCTTCTAACAATAGACCTTCATCTGTTGTTAGTAGATTTTTAGAAGATTATGATTGTGGACCAAGTCGTTCGTCAAGTCATGATTCTTGTGGTACTTCCATTGTAGATCATCGTAGTAGTTCTAGTACGGCCTATACTTACACCTCATCTTCCTGTGATAGCCCTAGATCAGGTGGTAGAAATTGCTAATTAAAGAATACTTTAAAAATGCTCAAGCAAATGCCCTTTGTAATACTTCGTATCCTTTAAGTGTATCCAATTGGGAAGAATATAAGAATTCTTCTATCGACTTATTTCAAGATGAAAAAGATCTTTGTTTCTATATCCATGTTCCTTTCTGTAAGAGGCTTTGTGCTTTTTGTGAGTATGTCAAATATCGGATACGTGATATTGAAAGTCAAAAGGTGTATCTAGCCCATTTAGAAAATGAAGTGATGCACTTTTTAGATACGCATCCTAATATTATGTTATATGGGTTTGATATTGGAGGAGGAACTCCTACCTCATTAGATGACGAAGTTTTTCAAGCACTTTTAGAACTTTATCAAAAAATACTTACGAAGTGTAGCGTAGTAGAAGATTTTGAACCCAGTATAGAAACTACATTTGATACTTTAACTAAAAATAAAATAAAGATGATTAAATCTTCTGGAATTGATCGAATTTCTTTAGGTATACAAACAACCAATTCTAAGATTTTAAAAAAGAATAATCGTATCTATGCTTCTTTAACGAAAATGCAAGAAGTCCTTTCTTTAATTAAAGAAGAAGGAATTTCCAAGGTCAATTTAGATCTCATGTATGGACTTAAAGACCAAACGAAAAAAGACTTACAAGATACGTTAAAAACGATTGCTATATTAAATCCTGAACAGGTCACATTATATGAAATGCGTTACAATATGGTCTCTTCTAAAAGAAATATTGATAGGCGAAAGATGTATACCTTTTATAAATACTTATATAAACAGTTAAGAAAAATGGGGTATTATGCAACTTTCTCTCAAAATACGTTTAGTAAAGATTCTGTGGATAAAGGATTGTCTTCTTATTTGCGGTATCGCATGATTGAAAATATTTCTTATAAAGGATTTGGGATTTCTGCTCAATCAAAGTCTAGGATAGGTATCAGTTACAATATTGGAAAAACTAGAAAAAGTTTTAATGATTGTGTGAAAGATCCTTCTTTTAAAGTAGAAGATAATTATGTTTTACCTAAAGAAGAATTGTTTAGTAAATATGTTTCTATTAGCCTTTACTATGGCAGAATGAAGAAAAAAGTTATAAAGGAAATACTAGGAACTGAAATGGAAAAAGCTTATAAGGAAGAAATGGAGTTTCTACATAAAAAGAAACTAATCAGGGAGAATGATGAAGAAATCTATCTTACTCCAAAAGGTTTTTTCTATTATGGGGCGATTGCATCTCTCTTTTATGCTCCTAAAGTGAAAGCGTGGTTAATCGAAAATGGAAATAAGTAACATGAAATTGTATGAAGAGTTAACTTTATTTGGGAAAAAGGTGCCAGTTAAACATTATCTTTGTACTGATGACCCCAATCGTGTTCTTCCCAAGTCTTTAAAACTTAATCTTTATATTAAAATCAATGATGCCTGTAATGGACTTTGTGCCTTTTGTAGTAACAGAGGACATGAGGACGGTGGCAAACTCGATTTAGCAAAATTAAAAGAAGTGCTTCTTTATTTAAAAGAGCGTAATCTTTTGAATCGTGTTTCCGTGACGGGTGGAGAACCTTTATTAAATATGGAGTTATTAAATGACGTACTTAATTTAATCTTTGAAGTGGGTAAAGATTTGAAAGTTACTTTTAATACCAATGGTTTTCGTATAAAAGAGATAATAGGTCTTGACTCTATTCATCAAATAGAAGGCATCCATATTAGTAGACATCATTATTTAGATGACGTGAACAACTGTATTTTTGGAACCGAAGCCGCCTCTTCCTCTGACATACTGGATACGATGAATAGTTTGGATAATAAGCATTTACTTCGTCTTAACTGTCTCTTGATGAAAGACTATATCGATTCACCTCTTGAAGTTCAAAAATATTTAGAAAGTGCTGCTAGGTTAAATATCTTTAGAGTAGGGTTTGTCTCACTTATGAAAGTAAATCCTTATTGTGAGGCTCATTTTGTAGACTTTAATACCATATTTGAAAAGATGCATTTGAATAATCTAAATACAGCACATGCTTATGACCAACATCTTTGTGAATGTTTAAATGGAGTCTATGTATCGGAACAGGGAAAGTTTATCGAATACTATGCACGAATGACTAAGAATGCTCCTTGTAATTATGCAAGACAATTTGTTTATACTTCGGATAATAAGCTCTTGGCAGGCTTTGGGCAGGAAAGTATTATTTAACTTTCTTTTTTTGTTGAAAAATATCGAAAAATGTGTTATATTATGCAACAAGAAAGAGAAGTAGTGGGGTATATGGAAAAAGAAGAAAGAAAGGTACTATTTCAAAAGGTCGTATTTATCTTTGTTGTTGGATGTGTGCTTGGAACTTACTATGAAGAAATTTTGCATGTCGTTAAAAACTTATTAGCACATGGAACTTTTTCTTGGGTTTCAAGAAGAGGACTTCTTTATGGACCTTTTAGTCCTATTTATGGTATTGCTTTTGTTTTAGTTTATTTGCTCTTTTGTCTTAAAAAGAGAAAGTGGTATGTCAATTTTATTTATGGATCGCTTCTTGGTGGATTCTATGAATATAGTATGAGTTATCTACAGGAAAAACTTTGGGGAACCATTTCCTGGGATTACTCCCATCACTTTTTAAATATTGGTGGAAGAACGACGATTCCTTTTATGTTCTTTTGGGGAGTGGTAGTTTTACTTTTCATCTATGTACTTTATCCCATTATTAATCATATTTATGAAAAAATACCTGCGCATTTTGCACAAAAACTGGCGACGTTCTTATTTGTCTTCTTAATGTTTGATGCCTCGATTTCGCTCGTTGCTGTCAGTCGTCAAACGATGCGTCATAAAGGAATTGAACCCAAGACGGCCTTGGGAGAGTTCTGCGATGAACATTATACCGATGATTATTTAAGAAAGATTTACGATAATTCAATCGATGTGAATCCTTAAGCAAATCCTTTGCGATTTGCTTTTTTTATGCTATAATAAAAAATAGAGGGTGAAGCCGATGAACGATGATGAAATTTTAGATCTAGAAGAAAATGATGCTAAGACAGAAGAAGTATTGGATACCAGTGAAGTCCCATCGTATGTTAGAAAAGATGCGTTTGGAAACAATACTTTTAGTATGGTTGAACGATATGGCGAAAACTACTGTAAAAAAGAATATATTACGAATCCGGCCATAGGACGTGATCGAGAAATTAAAGAGTTAATTTTGATTTTATTGACACCTGAGAAGAGTGCTATTTTAACCGGTAAACCCGGTATAGGTAAAACCAGTATAGTAGAAGGCCTTGCTTATCGAATTCAGAAAAACGAAGTACCAGAAGCTTTACAAGGATATGACATTATCAATATTAAAACACCTTCTTTACTAGGAACGATGCCTAATGGAGAATCTCGAATTCAGACTTTAATCGATGAACTTAAACAAATGGAAAAAGTGAT
Organism: uncultured Bacilli bacterium; assembly: GCA_947623935.1. Lineage (GTDB taxonomy): Bacteria > Bacillota_I > Bacilli_A > RF39 > UBA660 > Faecenecus. Next base: position 27,572 of record CANQIE010000005.1, read on the forward strand.
CCTTTTTATCGATGAAATTCACATGTTAATTGGTGCTACTGATCAATCGTCTTTGGATTTTGCGAACATCTTCAAGGAAGGTTTAGGAAGAGGTAGTATCAAAGTGGTGGGTGCTACTACGACCGAAGAGTACGAACGTTATATTTTACGTGATAAAGCTTTCACCAGACGTTTTCAAAAAATAGAAGTGTTGGAACCTACTCGTGAAGAGACCATCGATATCATGATGGGAACTCTTCCTAAGATTGAACACCAAACGGGCTGCAAACTTAAATATTCATCTTTCAAACAATCACAAATCATGGGCTTTATTGTCGATTTAACTTCCGAGTATAAAAGAGTCTATGAGATTGGATCCCGTTACCCGGATATTGCGCTTACTTTATTGAAACAGGCTTTCTCGTATGCTGTTTTCGATAACCGAAACCAAGTAAATATCTTTGATATTAGGTCTGCTGTACAAGATAGTAAAAATGTCTATCCCGATGTCATCGAAAAAGAATTAGTGCATTTTGATGAGATGTTTAAAGATTTAATGCAAGAAGAAAAAGAAGCTCAATAAAAGAGTTTTTTTGTAAAAAAATACTTTCTTTATTTGAACTTGTCCGTTATAATAAAAATGAAATTTAAAACGAAGGGAGAGAATCGGTAAAGATACGGTTTTATAGAAAAATAGTTAAACGGTATCAAGTGGGAATTTAGCAGTAGGCAGTAAAATGAAAGGAATTTAGTAAAATGTTTGAAAAAAGAAGTAAAGCACTATTTGTTTGTGCTATTCTGGCAACTATTTATGCTTTGTATCTTATAATTCACTTTGGTAGTTCTACAGTAAGCGAAGATGCTGCTGAAGCCCTTGGTGGTGCTATTGCAACCGCTATTGTTACACCGCATATGGTCGTTGTTTCGTTAGGAGCCATTTTCTTTTGGCTAGGCTTTTTCTTAAGAAAAGCATGGGCTGCTTTAGTAGGAGCGATTCTCTATTGCGTAGGAGCACTCATATTTTTGATGTATGCTGTATTGTGTATTCCGATGATTGTTTTAGGATTTGTCGGATTTGCAAAACAAAAAAATTTAATGGGGGATAATGTTTAAAGAGGTATATATGAAAAAAAATAAATTATTGTTAATTGCTGTAATGTTTTTCGTATCATTATTTGTTATTACTGGTTGTTCTTCTTCGGATGATATCGATAATTCAAAAAGTAAGATTTATGGGTTAGGAGAAACTTTTCAATTTGATGATTTAGAAATTACCTTAGGAAAGGATATTGCTTTTACTACACTTGATAATGAATTTGCTGAAGAATATGGAAAAACGGTTATAAAACTACCGATCACGGTAAAGAATCTTAAGGAAGAAACACATTCTTTAAATATGTTTTATTATTCGGTATTTGGTGCCGATGGCACACAATTAAATTCCCTAGCAAGTTATTATGATGATAGTGTGGATTATGCAGGAGACTTAAGAAGTGGAGCCTCTTATACGAAGTATCTTTATTTCATCTATGATAAAGATGGTACCTATGCTATTGAATTTGATGATTGGACTACTCAATTAACAGTAGAGTTTGAAGTTAAAAAGTAGTAGAAAAAGACGATCGACTCGTCTTTTTTCTTACTCATTGAAATTACTTGTATGAAGTGCTATAATCATAATAAGAGAGGTTCGGCTATGAAAAGAAAGATGAATCAATTTTTCAAGCGTATCAAAAAAGAATGGAATTCGCTTAGGAAACATCCCAAAGAATATTGGACAATGATTCTAACATGCATTCGTGAATATATAAAAAATAATTCCTTATTTTTTATTTTTGTCGTTGTTAATACGTTCAATGCACTTTTACTTCGATATTTTACGATTCATACGGTCGAGAACCTTTTATACTTTGCTCCATTGCTTCTAGATTTTGCTATTGTGCTACTTATTGGAGCTTTTAGTTATTTGTTGAAACCCAAGAACCGATTTCTCTATTTGTTTATTGTAACTGGTATTATGACGGCCATTTGTATTATCAATGCAAGTTACTACGGTTTTTATAATTCATTTACCTCGATTTCTTTCTTATCCATGACGGTCTATATTAGTGATGTGGGAGATGCAGTTGCTAAACAAGTCATTCATCCACAAGATTGGATTTACTTGTGGGCACCTCTTGCCTTATTAATTACGTATTTGCGCTTACGTCTTACTTCTAAATACCATTTAGAAGAGACCAAAGAAGATAAAAACAAAAGTCAGTTTATGCATACTTTTGCCGTTGCGTTAGTAAGTGCACTTGTGTTCTGTACAAGTCTTACTCCTGCCAAATGTAGTCGTTTTGGAAATCAATGGAATCGGGAATATATCGTCATGAGTTTTGGTATTTACATGTACCATGTGAATGATTTAATCAAAAGTGTCGAGCCTCAAATCACAACGCTTTTTGGTTACGATAATGCGATGAAAATCTTTAATGATTATTATGATAAAGTACCTGATACGAATGAAGAGACCAATGAGTACACCAATATTTTTAAAGGCAAGAATGTAATTGCTATTCATGCTGAGAGTATGCAGACCAACAATATGACCTTAAGTTTTAATGGAGAACCTTTAACACCTAATTTAAATAAACTAGCAAGTGAAGGTATTTTCTTCGATAACTTCTATTCTCAGGTAAGTGTTGGAACATCAAGTGATACGGAGTTTACCTATAACACTTCGCTTATGCCTACCAACAATGGAACGGCCTTTGTCAGTTATTTTAATAGAACCTATGTTACTATTCCTAAACTTTTAAAAGAGCAAGGCTATTATACTTTTTCGATGCACGCCAATAAGGCCAATTACTGGAATCGTGATTTAATGCATCAATCCCTTGGCTATGACCGTTTTTATAGTAAAGAGGATTACGAGATTGATGAAGTTATTGGACTAGGACTATCCGATAAATCGTTCTTTAAACAATCTGTTCAAAAAATAAAAGAAATTAATGCTAGTGGTAAACCTTACTATGGAGTTGTTATCATGCTTACCAATCATACCCCATTTGATCAAGTAGATCTTTATGGGGACTATGATGTCGATATCAAAGAAGTAGTTAAAGATAAAAAAGGAAATGAAACATTAAAACGTTACCCGTACATGGAAGGTACCCTTTTAGGAAATTATTTTAAAGCAGTACATTATGCAGATGAAGCGTTAGGAGAATTCTTTGCTTCTTTAGAAAAAGAAGGACTTCTAGACAATACGGTTATTGTACTCTATGGTGATCATGATGCAAGAATTGGTATGGAAGAGTATCAACGGCTTTATAATTACGATAAAGAAACCAATGGTATTCTTGATCCAAGTGATCCTGATTATAGGGAATTTGATTACTACCAATACGAATTAAATCGCAAAGTGCCATTAATTATTTGGAGTAAAGAAACGAAAGAAAATCTTCATACAACGGTCTCTACCGCTATGGGTATGATCGATGTTATGCCAACCCTTGGAAATATGTTTGGTTTTTATAACAAGTACCAATTAGGACACGATATTTTTAATCATTTAGACGATAATATTGTGGTATTTCCTAATGGAAACTGGTTAAGTAATCGTGTTTACTATAATGCGCAAAAGAATGAATATTTGCCTTTAACTGATTCTGCTATCAGCAATAACTATATCGAAAAAGGAACAGAGCAAGCGGATAAGTTATTACAAGTGTCTAACTCGCTTATTGTCTTCGATTTAATTCAAAAAGTACAAGAGTTAAAAGAATCGAATAGTAGTTATATAAATGAAAGGGATGTAGCCAAATGAAAAAGAACAAATTAAAAGTAAAGAATGTAATCTATGTAGTGGTTGCTCTAATCGTCGTTGTAACGGTAGTCATGTGGGCACTTTCTACTAAACAAGAAAAAATACCGGAACAAGAGACGGTCGAAAATAAAATCGATGACTATGGCTATGTTCTAACCAATAGACAAACGGATTTATTTAAGTCTTACTTCAAAGAATTAGAAAGTGTTTTAAATGAAGAAGAAATCGATGAAGAAAAAGAAGTTTCTCTTTTAGCTAAATTATTTATAGCCGATTTTTATAATTTAGATAACAAATGGACCAATACCGATATTGGAGGAGTACAGTTTGTGCATAGCAAAGTGAAAGATAATTTCATTTTGAATGCAACCAATACTTTATATCTAACAGTAGAGAATAATCTTTATGGGGAAAGGAAGCAAACGCTTCCGATCGTTAAAGATGTAGAAGTTGTATCCGTTACTAAAGATAGTTATAAATACTTAGAAGAAGAGGATAAAGAAGCGTATACCGTTTTTCTTGAATGGAGTTATCAAGAGGATTTAGGATACGATACTTCGAAAGAACTTATCTTTGTTCACGAAGATAACAAATTATCCTTAGTAGAAATGAAATAAAGTAGGGGGAACCTACTTTTTTCTTTTGTCCAAAGTTGTCAAATTTACATCTCCTTTACTGTAAAGTTAACAAAATATTGACCTGGGGGGGGGTAGTTTTATAATGAAATTGTAAATATAGAATAAAAATAGTTTCTTTTTAGTTAATTTTAAAGTTTTAATAATAAAAACAAACTATAATGGAAACTATAAATAATAAAAGGAGAAGTGAAGTTATGGAAGAGAAAAGAAATATGAAAGGTTTAGCTGCTGTATGCCTATTGGTATTAGCTTTAGTCCTCATTACCGTAGGAACCACTTTTGCTTTCTTTCAATATTCAAGACAAGGAGATACAGAAAATAAGATTGAAACAGGAACTTTAACTTTTCTTTATGATGAAAGTAAAAGTAAAGATGGAGGAGTATCTATAGAGAATGCTTTTCCAATGAGTGATGAAGATGGAGAAGTCTTAGATCAAGCGAATAAAGATGTCTTTGACTTTGATGTAAGGGCAACAACCAAAGGAGCAGCTATTAATTATGAAATATATGTAACTAAAGAAAATATTTCTACTTTACCAGAACAAGTAGTAAAAACTTATTTAAGAGTTGTAAAGGATGGAGCAGAAAGTGACCCCGAAACAAAGGGATTACCAACAGGAAATAATTTAAATTTATATAGTGAATTATATGATAGTAAAGTACCAAGTCTATTAAAAGATACAAGTATATCAAAAGCAAAGACATTATATAGAGAAGAAATTCCGGATGGTCAAAGCAATTATGAAAAAACATTCCGGTATAGAATGTGGATCGATGAAAAAGCGAATCAAGTAGTAAATGGAAGTTGGATATATAATAATATGACTTTCTCTGTAAAAGTAAATGTATATGCACAGAATGGAGCAATAGATGATCCAACAGCACCTTCAACAAATCCATATCAAGAGTCACAAGATAAAAGTGGAGCCAATGTACCTGCTTTAGTAGAAGGGTTAATACCAGTGGTTTATGATGGAGCACAACAAAAGTGGGTAAAGGCAGGATATGCTGGATGGTATAATTATGACAAACAGGAATGGGCGAATGCAGTAACGGTTACTGCAACACATAGAAATGCATATCAAGAAGCAGAACCAGGAATAGAAATACCCATGGAAGATATCAATACAATGTGGGTCTGGATACCAAGATATGAATATAATTATGTAACAATTGCAGATTATGCAGGAGGGGAAGATGCCAATCATCCTGGAGCAATAGATATTAACTTTATCAATGGAGTTAATGATACACCAAGTGATTCAGTAAATTATAAAGTACATCCAGCCTTTAACTTTGGAGATGACAAATTAACAGGATTCTGGTATGGAAAGTTTGAAACAAGTAGTAAAGAAACCTGTACTGCAGCAAGTGATTCAGTAAATACTGGTTGTGATAAAGACACTTTTACTCCACAAATAAAACCAGGAGTAACTTCATGGGGAGGAATAAGATTATCTACCATGTTTACAGTATCCCGCAAGATGGAAGTGAATACAAATGAATATGGATTTACTGGTGGAAATATAGATACCCATATGAGTAAGAATAGTGAATGGGGTTCAGTTGCCTACTTATCCCAAAGTAAGTATGGAAAATATGGAAATATTTTATATACCGATATTTATAAAGAAATATATCAAAATAAGTCTGACAAGTTTATTACCGGAAGTAGTAATGGAACACCCCCTCAGTCAAATGCTCGAGAAGAGCAGTATGCATACAATGATATGATCAATTTAGGGGAAGGTCACGGGATAGGTGGACCAGGTGCATCTACTACTGGAAACATCACAGGAGTCTATGATATGAATGGAGGAAGGCCGGAATATGTAATGGGTGCACTAAAAGATGATAATACAGATAAACCAGCAATCAACAATTCTGGATTTACTGATGATAGTATTGAACATACAAAAATACCAGATGCCAAGTATTATGACTTATATACAAGCACTAATCATAGTTCCAATGATGGAAGATTATCTGCGACTGCATGTAATGGAGGAGTATGTTATGGACATGCATTATCAGAAACAATAGGATGGTATAGTGATAGATGGCTTTTTCCAATGCCTTCGTCTTCATGGATCGTCCGTGGCGGCCACTACTCCTATGGTGTAGATTCCGGAGTGTTCCGTTTCGGCAGTTATGATGGGAATAGTGTTTTCCAATACTCGTTCCGCTTAGCGCTTGCCCCTACTGGAGTGTAAGTATTTTAAATTATTACATTAACTTTGTATAGAAAGTAGGCTTCCTACTTTCTATTCTTTTTTAATTTTTTTTACATAGAATAAATTAGGTGAAATGTATGCGTTTATCCGACTTACAAAATAAAAATGTAGTGAATATTAATGATGGTAGAAATATTGGTAATATTATCGATGTGAAAATCGATCAAGAAAAGGGAAGTATTACTTCTTTTGTGATTGAACCGAATAAAAACTTTCGTTTTATGGGAAGAGGCCAAAATACAGAAATTGATTGGAACTCTATTACAAAGATAGGGGAAGATGTGATTTTAGTTAAAATTACTTTATAAAAAGTTTAAAATCAAGTATAATATGCTTGAGGAAGAACTTGGAATGAAAAAAATTGAATTATTATCTCCCGTAGGAGATGAAAAATCACTCTATCAAGCTATTCATAATGGATGTGACGCGTTATATTTAAGTGGCACTTCTTTTGGTGCTAGGAAATATGCTCCTAATTTTACCAATGAGGCTTTGGAGAAAGCGACTAAGTATTGTCATCTTTATGGTGTTAAGATTTATGTAACTGTTAATACGTTGATTAAAGACAGTGAAATGGAAGAGTTAACTACTTATATTGACTTTTTATATCGTATTGGTGTCGATGCTTTAATTATGCAAGATTTAGGAGCGATTGCTTTCGTTCGAAAAAGATATCCTGATTTTGAAATCCATGCCTCCACTCAATTACATAACCACAATATAGAAGATTTAAAACTCTTAAAAAAATTAGGTGTAAAAAGGTGCGTTTTAGCAAGAGAATTATCGCTTGAAGAGATTAAAGACTTAGGGGATATCATCGATTTAGAAGTTTTTGTACATGGAGCCTTGTGTATTTCTTATTCAGGGCAATGCCTCTTCAGTAGTAAAATACTAGATCGTAGTGGAAATCGTGGCAGTTGTGCAGGTTTTTGTAGACTTCCTTATACCTTAGAAGAAAATGGACAAGTAGTAAAAGGGATTGATTCCTATCTTTTAAGTCCAAGAGAATTAAATACGCTTCCTAAATTGAATGAATTATTAGCGTTAGACAATGTTACTAGTTTTAAAATTGAAGGAAGAATGAAAAGTCCTGAGTATGTTGGATTTGTAACAAGACTTTATCGAAAAGCGATCGATTCATATTATTTAGGAAAAATAAAGAACTTTTCTTCTGAAGATGAAAAACATTTAGAAGTACTCTATAACCGTACTTTTACATTAGGACATCTTTTTCATGCTAAGAAAGATTTGCTTATGAATGGAAAGACTCCTAATCATATAGGAATACCTCTAGGAAAAGTCATTGAAGTAAATCCTAGAAAGATTAAGATTTTACTAGAGGATGAGTTAAATCAAAACGATGGCGTACGGTTTCCGAACGATGAAGGCATGATCGCGAACTTTATCTATAATAAAGAAGGAAAACTTATTTCTTCGGCTAAGGAGCATGAAGTCATTTCTTTAGATAATAAAGTAGGCTTAGTACAACTTGGCGAAGTACGAAAAACTTTAGATCAAAAACTACTTACGGAACTTGATCATTATGAAGAAAAGAAAATTCCTGTTGAAGGAAAAATTATTGTTAAAGTAGGAGAAAAGTTACAATTAGAACTTACGGATGGTCTTTATACGGTTCAAGTAGAAGGATCTCTTGTCGAAGAGGCAAAGACTGCTCCTTTATCGGAAGAGCGTATTAAGACGCAGATGAATAAAATTCAAGATACTCCTTTTGTGTTTACTACTTTGTTAGTTATGACCGATCATGCATTTGTTCCTATGAGTGCTTTAAATGAAATAAGAAGAGAGGCTATTACTAAACTAGTTACCTTACGAGAAGGGAAGAAAAGAGAAAAAGTTCCTTGTGAAGTAAAAGAACATCTTTCTTTTGAAGAAGAAAATAAAGTATCTTTAAGTGTTTCTGTTCGTACTAAGGAACAGTATGAAATAGTAAAAAGGTTAGGAATAGATCGTATCTATGTAAGTGATGAAGTACTTTACAACGAAGAAAGAGATGTGGAAAATGTTTATTTAAGACTCAGTCGTGTTAAAGATTGTTATCAAGACTATCAAAATGAACGTTTGTTGATAGGGGAGATTGGAGGACTACATTTAACAAGTCATAACCAAGTGATTACGGATTACTTTACCAATGCTTATAATGCAAAAACAGTTTCTTTCTTCTTATCTCAAGGAGTTCAAAAAGTGACTTTATCGGTTGAGTTAAAGAAAGAAGAAATTTCATCTTTAATTGATAATTTTAAAAAAGAGCATCAAAAGAATCCTCCTTTAGAAACCGTTATTTATGGAAGAATTGAACTCATGATTATGAAACATTGCCCTGTTTCTACCGCTTTAGTAAAGAGTGGACCTTGTTCTTTGTGTAAACAAAATAAATATGCTTTAATTGATCGAAATCAAAAGAAGTATCCTCTTATTATGGAATGCCCTTATACCCATATCTTCCATCATGAAATAGAAAATCATTTACAAGATATTCCTTTCTATTTGGAAAAAGGAATTAAAAACTTTCGTGTTGAACTATTTGATGAAAAGGAAGAAGAAATAACCCATCTTCTTTCGGAACTTAAAAAAATGTTGGGATAAAGTACATACAAAGCAAAAAAATTATGTTAAAATAAGAATAGGAGGCGCTTATGAAGACAAAAAAAGAAAGAGAACGAATCGAAAAAAAAGACCGTTTTATACGTTACTTAGAATTAGTACTTATTTTTGCTTTAACCATTGTATTCATGTTAGGACTTAGAATCTTTTATTTAAACGATCAAAACTATCAAAAGACGATTCCTATTATGCGTGATGTTTTATTTGAAATTAGAGCTAGTGAAGTTGAAAACTTTGTCAATGAAAAACAAGATGCCATTCTCTATGTTGGAACTTCAGCCAATGATGCGTCTCGTACTTTTGAAAAAGATTTTAAACCGTATGTTGAAGAAAATCATTTGGAAGATGTGATTACGTATTTAAATTTGAGTGATGCTAATGTAGACGATTTTTATACTACTTTTAATAATCAATATAACTATAGTACGTCTTGGTCTTATCCTGCTTTTATTGTTTTTGAAGATGGAAAAGTAAAAAATATTTTAGCTTCTACTAAGAGTAAAACTTTTGATATTAATGAAGTGGATTGGTTCTTAAGAGATAATGGTTTGGGAGTGTATTTAAAATGATTCACATTGTATTATACGAACCTGAAATTCCTGAAAATACTGGAAACATTATGCGTACTTGTGTAGCGACTGGAACAAAGTTACATTTAATTGGACCTTTAGGTTTTTCGCTTTCTTCGAATCATTTAAAACGAAGTGGAGTCAATTATATTGATAAGTTATGGTATAAAGTGTACGATGATTTTGAAGATTTTAAAAATCAAAATAAGGGAACGTATTACTATTTTACTAGGTATGGAAAAAAGCCTCATTCTTCTTTTGATTTTTCGAATAAAGAGGAAGAAATCTACTTGATATTTGGAAAAGAGTCCACGGGGATTCCTAAAGAAATTTTAAAAGAGGATCTAGATCATTGTGTACGTATTCCCATGAGTGAAGATGTGCGAGCACTCAATTTATCCAATTGTTGTGCGGTTGCGCTATACGAAGTTTTAAGGCAACAAGATTATCTGGATTTATTTCGAGAGGAACCAGATGTAGGAGAAGGACACAAAGGAAAAGATTATTTAGAAAACTAAATTAAAGCTATGAAAATTTTTTCATGGCTTTTTTGTGTGCAAAATAAGCATGTTTCTATAACTTAAACATAATAATGAAATAGGAGGAAACGATGAAAAAGGTTAGTTATTTATTATTGTGTTTAGGTCTCTTTTTAATACCTGTTTTTCCGGTTTTAGCACTTGGAAATGATGATATTATGTTAATTAATGAGACGGGAAGTGAGGCTACTACCTTGATTCCCAACGCTAAGAGTGGTCTTCTAATGGAAGCTTCTACGGGGAAAATTCTATTTGAAAAAAATATCGATGAACAAATTAGCGTGGCTTCGATGACCAAGATGATGAGTCAAATTTTAATTTTAGAAGAAAATGAAAGAGGAAATCTTCCGTGGGATGAAAAAGTTACGGTTAGTAGCAATGCTTCCGGTATGGGTGGAAGTCAGATTTGGCTTGAGACCGGTGAAGTCATGAGTATCCGAGATCTTATGAAAGGCTTATCGATGGCCAGTGCTAATGATGCCACGGTGGCTTTAGCAGAAAGAGTTGCAGGAACTGAAGCGGCTTTTGTGGAACGGATGAATGAAAAAGCCAAAGAATTAGGTCTTACTAATACGCATTTTATGAATAGTACCGGGTTAGATGAAGAAAACCATTATTCATCTGCACGCGATATGGCCATCATTGTAAAAGAATTATTAAAGCACGAGCAGATTTTTGATTTTTCTTCGGTTTATGAAGATTATTTGAGAGTAGATACGCCTAATAAATTTTGGCTTGTAAATACCAATAAATTAATTCGTACGTATCCTGGAGCCGATGGTCTTAAAACAGGACATACGGATAATGCTCTATATTGTATGGCGGTAACAGCTAAAAAAGATAATCTTCGTCTTGTTGCATTGGTCTTTGGTGAAGAAAACAGTAAGGTGCGAAATAGTGAGACAGCAGCTCTTTTGGATTATGGATTTAATCTCTATAAGATGCAACTATTAAAACAAAAAGGAGAAGTGTTGTCTGATATTGAAATGGATCTTTCGGATAAAGGAAAAGTTTCCATTGTTGCTATGGACGATATAGGTGTTGTTACCAAGAAAAGTGAGAAGATGGAGAACGTGACAACGGAACTTGAAATGTTTTCTTTAGATCTTCCACTTAAACCAGGAGATGTCGTTGGGAAAGTAATTTTAAAACAGAATAATGAAATTTTAGGAGAATATCCGGTTACGGTACAAGAAGAAATTAATCGGATTGGATTCTTTTCTCTTTTTGGTAGAGTTCTTAAAGGCATGTTTTCATTTTAACAAAGCATGCTTTTTTCTTAGGAAATTTGTTAGGAAATTTCCTAAGAAAATGATATACTTGTCTTAGAGTGAAAAAAGAAGGTGTGCTATGAAGACAAGTGAAAAAGATTTAAGAGAGCTTCTTTCTCCTAGACAAGACTTATCGTTTACTGATTTAAAAATCTATTACACAGAGAAAGGATACGATGTAGGTTCTAACTTTGAACGTCAATTAGACTTTTTTACAACGAATGGGAGTTATAACTTTACTTCCTATCTTTTTTCAGATCATAACGACTTGTCGATTCAAGTCATTAAACATAGTGATAAAGAAGAAGTCTATGAGTTTGGACATTGTTCTATTATTCAGGCAACTTACCGCATTTTAGAGAAATTACGAATGGAAAATAAGAACAATTTTTCCTACCATCCTGAAAATGATTCTCTTTACGACTATGAAGTGGTTCGTGAAGTCGTTATCAATGCTATGATTCATAACGATTGGACTATTTCTTCTCCTATCTTTCATCTTTATCCTGACCACTTAGAAATTGAATCTTTTGCTAAAATAGAGGAAGAGAAGCAAGAAGATTTTTTCTTAGGGAATCTAGTTCCAATCAATCGCGACATTATGCGCATTTTTAAAGATTTATATCTTGCTTCTCATCTAGGGACAGGCCTTCGTAAAATCTTGAAGAAATATAGTCGCAATATCTATTCTTTTACACCTACTTCTATCCAAGTAGTGATTCCTTATTATTCTAGTTTGTATACAATGAACACACCTCATAATAAAAAAAGTTTGTACCGAGTGACCAATATTTCTTCTATTCAATCTTCAATTCTTAAACTGATGGAAGATAAACCTGGGATTACGCAAGATGAAATGGCCCTTCTTTTAAATGTTACGGCTAGAACTGTACGGAATCACATCAAGTATTTAATGGATGAAAACTATGTGGAAAGAAGAGGGGCTACTAAAAAAGGGGAATGGCAAGTTTTGAAGCACGAAAAATAACTTTTACTTGCGTTTTTTTCACTTTTGTAGTATAATTAAGAAACCTAATGAAAGGAGGATAATCGAACAATGACAGAGAATCTATTTATGCATTCGATTTCGATTATAAAACCGAGTAGTAATTTAAGTACTTTTGAAGTAGCCACTTACGAAAAAGGAATGCCTTTAGATAATGGAATACCTTTTTCCTTACATATTTACGCTTTCAATGATTTCTTTCGTAAAAATCAGCTTGATGGACCAATTATTGAAAACAGTGAAGAAGCCTATAAAATGATTATTCAAATTGCTTATTTAGTTGATCACAACTATAGTGTATTTTGTGATTTGGATTCCTCTTCAATTCTTGCTTTACCACATCAAGACAAAATACCTAACGCACTTTATAGAAAAATATTAATGGATAGTAGTGCACTTAATCGTTTTGATATGGTAAGTGTGGGGGCTTTTTCCTATCGTGGAAAAGAAGATTTACCCGAAGTTATGCCATTAGTGGACTTTGAACCTAAAGTAGAGGGACTTGCTCCTTTTGAGAAAGCTTTGACTCTTTACATGAAACCACATAACAGTATCAAGAATGTTTCGATAGCCTAAAAAAGATGCTTTTAGTTAGCACCTTTTTCTTTGCGTAATTTTTTTGTCTTTTAAGTGTCAATTGAGGCTTTAAAGATTGATAACGAAAGCCTATAATGATAAAATAGATGTGGAGGGATGGAAGGAAGTATGAGCAGTAAAGAAAGTAATTTAAGACTTATCATCATGCCTAATATTGTTACCTTTGGAAACCTAGTAGGCAAAAAACTCAAGACGATAAGACATGAAGAATACTCGAGTATTGTAAACATTAAACTAGACCGCTTTAGCAATGGAGAAGGGAAGGCTACTTTACTCGATTCAGTAAGAGGAAAAGATGTATTCTTGCTATCCGATATTGGAAACTACGGAATTGAGTCCTCTTATACTTCTAGAAATCGAACTTATTTTAAAAGTCCCGATGATCACTTTCAAGATATTAAACGTGTTATTTCAGCCATGAATGGTAAAGAAAACAGTTTACATGTCATCATGCCTCTTTTGTACCAATCTAGACAAGATAAAAGAAAAGGATGTGAATCCTTAGATTGTGCCGATGCCTTAAGAGAGTTAGAATCTAGGGGCGTCGATGGCATCATTACCTTTGATGTCCATAATCCAGGTATTGAAAATGCGCTTAAAAATTGTTCTTTTGATAACTTGTATCCAACGTATTCCATTTTAAGTCGTTTTATTAAAGATGAAGAATATGATCCGGATCGTTTGATGATTGTAGCTCCAGATACGGGTGCGATGGATCGTGCCATTTACTATGCTAGTGCTTTAGGAGTCGATGTGGGAGCCTTCTACAAAAGACGTGATTTCTCCAAAGTTATCGATGGTAAAAATCCGATTGTAGAACATCGTTTTTTAGGTTCATCCGTCGAAGGAAAAGACCTCTTAATTACCGATGATATGATTGCTTCTGGTTCTTCGATTTTGGAAGTAGCTAGTGATATGAAAGAACGAGGGGCTAACAAAAGCTATCTAATTGCGACGTTTCCTCTTTTTACGGAAGGAGCAAAAAGTATTGCTGCCTTTGATGATGCCTATAAAAAAGGAGTTTTCGAAAAACTCTATACCACCAACGTTACCTATGTTCCAGAAGAGATCAAAAATAAACCATGGTATAAAGAAGTCGATTGTTCTAAATATCTAGCTCGTATTATCAATGCCATGTACGAAAAAGAATCTATTCGTTCTTATCAAGAGGGAAGAGCCAAGATTGCGTCCAAGATGAAAGAACTTGGAAAATACCCCAATAGAAGTTAGAAAGCGAAAGCTTTCTTTTTTTGTCGACTTTGTTTTTTAGCTAGTTTTGTCGAAAGACTATTTCTTTTTCCAAAAACATTTTATAGTTAAGACAAGCAGTAAAAAGAAAGGAGAAAAGATGCAAAGGGATGCTGTAGTAGAGGATTATGAACGACTGGTATACTCGATTATTAAAAAATTTACTCCATATTACGATAAGGAGGACTTGTATCAAGCAGGGATGTTAGGGCTATCGAAAGCTTTGAAAAAGTATGATCAAACTTATAACAATACCTTTTCTACCTATGCGTATAAACACATCTTAGGAGAAGTATTAAGTTTCATTAGAGAAGATAAAAACATCAAGGTAAGCAAAGACTTGATACGCTTATCTAGAAAGATGGATGAAGCAAGAGAAGTGTTATCCCAAAAGATGGCAAGAAATCCTTCGCTTACGGAGTTATCTTTATTTCTAGAGATACCAGAAGATGTATTAGTAGAAGCCGAACAATCAAAGATTTTTGTACAAAGTCTAGATCAAGCTTTGATGGAGGATGAGGAAAAAGATCTTACCTTGTACGATGCTATTCCATTTGAAGAAAAAGGATATGACTCCGATATTCAAGATTTACGAAGAGAACTCGAACGTTTACCAGAAGAAGAAAGGAGATTAATTGAGGAACGTTACTTCCAAGATAAAACGCAAAGTGAAGCGTCTAAGGAGTTGGGAATGTCGCAAGTTCAAGTATCTAGATGTGAAGCAAAAATCTTAACGAAATTACAACAACGTCTAACTGCATAATAAAAAAGGGAATCACGAGATTCTCTTTTGTTTTGAGTAAAAAGTGTATAGAAATAAAGAAAAGTTTCCATACTAGGAACAGGTGATGATGATGGAAAAGAAAAAATACGAAGAAATTGTAAACAAACATAAACCAAAAGAAACGCGGGTACAAAATGCATTTATTGCGTTTGTTACGGGTGGTTTAGTAGGGGTACTAGGACAGTTTTTAGTGGACTTTTATTCGTGGTGGTTACACATTAGTTCAAAGGATGCTTCTACCTTTATGATTATTACGTTAATCTTTTTAGCCTCTTTATTTACAGCTTTAGGCTTCTTTGATAAATGGGTAACTTTTGCTAGGTGTGGATTAATCATTCCTATTACGGGTTTTGCTCATTCGATGACCAGTGCTGGAATGGAATATCGTAGAGAAGGACCGATTTATGGTATTGGAAGTAACATCTTTAAGTTAGCTGGAAGCGTTATCCTTTATGGGGTCGTCTCCGCTTGGTTCTTTGGTTTGCTGCGCATGATTATTATGGGAGGGTAGATTATGACACAACGATATAAAAATGTATATGTACAAGATACGGCAACTGTATCTGGTCCTTATGAAGCAAAAGGACCTTTAGGAAAATACTTTGATAAGAGTTACGATGACTTATACACAGGCGAAAAAAGTTGGGAGTTATCGGAAGTACATCTTTTAACTGATAGTTTAGAGATTTTGCTTCATAAGACGCATCTTAAAAAAGAAGATATCAATCTCATGATTTCAGGAGATTTACTTAATCAGATAACTTCTTCTTGTTATGCAGCGGAACCTTTTAAAGTACCTTTCTTAGGTATTTATAGTGCATGTGCAACTTCGTTGGAAGGTGCTATCATCGGTGCTAATTACGTTGAAAATGGGGAAGCCGAAAGAGTGATATGCTCTACTTCAAGCCACAATATGGGAAGTGAAAAACAATTCCGTAATCCAACCGAGTATGGAGCACCTAAACCAGGGACGGCTACGTTTACGGCGACCGGTGGAGCAAGTTTGTTACTTTCTTCTAAAAAAAGTACTATTCGTCTTGAAAGTTCCACGATTGGTATCATCCAAGATTTAGAGCAAAAAGATCCTCTCAATATGGGTGCCGTGATGGCACCAGCAGCAGCGGACACCATCTACCGTCATTTAACAGATTTAAAAAGAGATCCTTCTTATTACGATTTAATCTTAACAGGAGACTTAGGTATCTACGGAAAAGAAATCTTAAAAGACTATATGAAAACGGAATATGGTATCAGTCTAGACGCTAACTATAACGATTGTGGAGTCATGCTTTATAACCTACAAGATCAAAAAGAAGTTTTAGCAGGAGGAAGCGGTCCTGTCTGCAGTGCACTTGTAAACTATGGATACGTGATGAAACTCTTAAAAAAGAAAGAATTAAAAAGAGTACTGTTGGTCGCAACCGGAGCTTTATTTTCGCCCACCTTCTCTTATCAGCATCAGTCTATCTTAAGTATTGCTCATGCCATTAGTTTGGAGGTGGTAGAATGAGTCTTACCTATCTCTATTCGTTTCTCTTTGCAGGATTCATCTGTTTGATTGCTCAAATCATTTTGGATAATACCAAATTAACAGCAGGCCACATCACTTCGATTTTTGTTATTGTAGGAGCCTTTCTTGATACTTTTAGTATCTATGATAAGATCGTCAACTTTGTAGGAGCAGGAGCCTTAGTTCCTATCACTAGTTTTGGTCACTTATTAACCCATGGAGCGATGGCTAAAGCTGCAGACTTTGGTATTATTGGTCTTACGATGGGAATGTTCGATCTATCTTCTTCAGGAATCGTTGCTGCTATTGTCTTTACTTTCATATTTACTTTGTTTTTTAAACCGAAAGACTAGTTTAGTCTTTTTCTTTTTATATTTTTTTAAAAAACTTAACATTTTAAAAATTCAAACTTTTTTTCTCTGGAAAACTTAAATTTCCTCTTAAGTGAAATCTAAAAAAGTTTCTAAGGGAACCTTTTCAAAACTTAAAAAGTGCGATTTGCAATCTATTTTTCTTCTTGTTATAGTGAAATTGTTCATGAACGAAACCGAATAGCAAAGGAGATTTTAAATGGATTTAAACATTGAATATAAAACCAGTATTAAAGAGATTATAAAAAAGATTAAAGAAGGAAAGGAACTAGTCATACCAGGATCAGAAGATGCCGTATTTAAAACGCTTTTAGAAAACTGTCATGGCTTTTTAGCTTTAATTATTGAAGAGATCACCGGTATTCCCTATGATGTGGTATTAGATACACTAGAGGTAAAAAATACTGAATTACCTATTGACCAGTATGAGGAGAAAAGAAAAAGAAGTGATCTCATCATCGAAATTGAAAAAGGAACTATTATTCTAGAGATGAATCGCGAATACTATGATGGCCTTTTACAAAAGAATTTATCCTATTTAGAGAAAATAAATGTTCAAGAGGTTAAGAGAGGAGAACCGTATAAAGGGGAAAATCGAAAACATATTTTAATTAATTTAGATGTAGATTTGAATAAGAGTTTTCCAGAAGCATATCAAAAGAAAGAAAAATTGGTATTTGAATTACAAGAGAGGACGCATCATTTTCCCTATGGAGTATCTTTACAAATCTATCATATAAGTCTTTTCAATATCTTTCATAAGTATTATAATAAAGATAGCAAAGAGTTAACGAGGTTTATCAAATCGATGTTATTTTTAGTAACGTCGAATAAACATAAACTAGAAGAGTTAAGTAAGGGAGAAAAAGATATGGAAGAAGCGAAGAGATGCTTAGAGAGTTTATCGGCGAATGAACCGATTATATCTGCCTATGAATATGAATTATTAGATCGTTTTGAAGAGCGAGCAAAAGCAGCATACCGTGAAAAAGTGGCACAAGAGAAAGCAGAGAAAGCAGTTCAAAAAAAAGAACAAGCAGTTCAAAAAAAAGAACAAGCAATTCAAGAAAAAGAAGAAGCAATTCAAGAAAAAGAACAAATAATTCAAGAAAAAGAGCAAGTAATTCAAAAAAAGGAGCAAGTAATTCAAGAAAAAGAGCAAGCAGTAGAGCAAAGAGAAAAAGCCATGGAAGAAAAAATGGAAAAGGCTACAAAAGATATTGTTCAAAATATGTTAAAAGATAAGTTAGACATCAATGCAATCATGAGATATACCCATCTTTCAAAAGAAGAGATCAATACTATCAAAGAAACAATGTAAAAGGGGACTCCGTTGGGAGTTCCCTTTATTCATTTCTTGATAGTTCAATAATTAAATCCATGTTATCATCCGTGGCCATAATGTTTTTGTGTTTCTTTCCACATTTCTCACAAACATAGAGAATCTTATACGTATCTTTATGTTTCTCAATCCCAATCGGTTTTAATAATCCATGACAAGGATTACTTCTATCGCCAGGTAAGTTATCCACATGAAGCGAGTAGAGGCAACAAGGGCAGTGATCCCTCGACGTATAATTTAATTTAGTTACTTCTTTTCCACAATGAAGGCAAGTAAATTCTTCATCGCGTCTTGTAAAACGTTTCATGTAGGCCTCCTTATTAAAAAAAGTCCTCTTTCTTAGGACTTATATACACCTATGGCGGAGAGTTAGGGATTCGAACCCTAGGAACGCACAAACGTTCACAGCATTTCGAGTGCTGCACTTTCGACCACTCAGACAACTCTCCATCGACCGTTTTATTATAACCCTAAACTTTACGAAAAGTAAATAAGTTTACAGTCACTTTTGACCGCTCCCTAAAAGTTGGACTAAATATTCACATTAATTTGCATACTTTAATCGGTACTTTATAGGAGATAATCCATTTAATCTCTCTTTTATTCTATCATAATTATAATAATTAATATAGTCTTTAATTGCTAAAATTAATTCATCTATATTCTTATATAAATCTTCTTTATGATAAAATATTTCCTTTTTTAATAGACCAAAGAAATTTTCCATTAAACCATTATCTAGGCTATTTCCTTTTCTAGACATACTTTGTTTAATACCTTCTTCTTTTAATCTGATTTGATAAGAGAAGTGTTGGTATTG
The DNA here is from genome assembly GCA_947623935.1 of uncultured Bacilli bacterium. Lineage (GTDB taxonomy): Bacteria > Bacillota_I > Bacilli_A > RF39 > UBA660 > Faecenecus. Next base: position 46,916 of record CANQIE010000005.1, read on the forward strand.
CCAACCTTGATCACTATGAAAGATAAGACCTGTTAGATCTTTATTTAAAAAAGCTTTATTTAACATATCATGAATCTGTATTAAATTAGGTGTTTTTGAAATATTGTATGAAATGACTTCACCATTAAAACCATCTAAAATAGGGGAGAGATAAATCTTTTCTCCTCTTAAATTAAATTCAGTTACATCCGTATACCATTTCTTATTGGGTTCTTCTGCTATAAAGTCACGATTAATCAGATTGCTTGCAATCTTACCAATCGTTCCTTTATAAGAAGAATACTTATGTTTTTTCTTTTTATTTCCGTTTAATTTTAATTTATTCATTAAACGATAAACTTTTTTATGATTTACTATATAACCTTGATTCCTTAATTCCAACGTAATACGTCTATAACCATAACACTTTTTATGACTTAAAAAGATTTCTTCTATTTTATCCATTAAAAAACGATTTTTATCTTCTTTATTTTCTTTATCTAAATTATAATAATATGTAGACTTGCTTAAACTTGCTACTTGTAATAGATGATTTAAAGGGTAGGAGAAGGATAATTCTTTTACAATATAGGTTTTTTCTTCATTGGATACGTCTTTTATATTTAAATTGTAATCTTCAACTTTCTTTAAATAAGATAATTCTGCATTTAAACATAAATTCTTTTTCTTTAATTCTTTCAATTTTTCTTTGGTCATAAAAGTGACCCCCTTAACTTATCGATTGTTAAACTTCGCTTTTTTGTCTAAAAAACGGGGTTCATATCAGATTAGTTAACTATTATAACGAAAAAGATCTTAAAAAGAAATAATTAATTTTTAAATAAAAAAAAGATAAAAGCATAGACTTTTAGTGAAATAATTAGTAAAATTTAACTATAAATTTACAATTAATGGTAAAAAGGTAAAATATTCCTAAAAAAAATGAAAAATTCTCTTTATTTTTTCAAAAACCATGTTATAATAGAATTGTAAATTTTTATCGGAATGTGGGTAAATTCTGCAGTTCGATTTTGAGAGGGGTGAAGCATAGTAAAATAATTTACATGATTTATATTAATGATAGATTATCCTATTATTAATATAAACAAAAAAACTTACAAACTATAGAAAGGAGTATATATATGGATAATAAAACATCAAAGAATTCTAATAAAACTTTGATTGGTGTCATCGTTGCATTAGTAGTCTTAGCTGTTGTTATCTTCTTCTTAGTTAGAGGATGTGCCTCAAATCAATATACCGTTACATTTGATACTGATGGTGGATCTAGTATTTCATCTGTAAAAGTAGATAAAGATAATGCTATCTCTAAACCTGCTGATCCTACAAAGGACGGATATTTATTCGATGGTTGGTACCTTAACAATGAAGAATATGATTTCAATAGTAAAGTTACTGGCGATGTCACATTAAAAGCTCATTGGTTAGCTAATAAGATTGGTCTAGATGAAACAAGCTTAACATTAACAGTCAATGGTACAAAGAAGATTAATATCTCTTTATTACCTGATGGTGTTTCCCTTGATGACCTAGAATGGATCTCTAGTGATACCTCTGTTGCTA
>CANQIE010000006.1 GCA_947623935.1 uncultured Bacilli bacterium
TTCAATTATCATTTTTACTATATCATTTTGTTTTAATTTTTTTACTTTTTTGGTCTCACATCATTTACAACTATACACAAGTCGACACAATTCTTTAATTTATGATTGTATTTTAACTTTTTTATATATAAAATATAAATTGAAAGGAGTAATACTATGTTAATTATATTGATTATCATTGCTTTAATTATCTTGATTTCTTCGATTAAGCAAGTAGAAGAGTACGAAAGAGGTATCTTATTTACGAAAGGAAAATTCACGAAAATATTAAATCCTGGATGGAATCTGGTCTTTCCTATTTTCCAAAGTTATAAAAAAGTCGATATTCGTACCAAAGCAGTTGATGTACCAGAACAAGATGCCATCACGAGAGACAATGTTACTGTTCGGATTAATGCGGTATTGTACTATAACATTTTTGATGCATCTAAAGCAGTTCTTGCCGTACAAGATTACTTTTTTGCCGTCAGTCAACTTGCTCAAACCACCATGCGTAATGCCGTTGGAGCCGTAACTTTAGATGAACTACTAACGGAAAGAGATAAAATTAGTGAAAACATTTGTAAAATTATCGATGAAGCAACCGATCCATGGGGCATCAAAGTAGAAAATGTAGAACTAAAAGATATTGCTCTTCCTGAGGAAATGCAAAGAGTCATCGCCAAAGTAGCCGAAGCAGAACGTGAAAAACAAGCAGTTATTACGAAATCAATTGGAGAAATTGAAGCAAGTAAAAACTTAGCTGAAGCAGCATCTACGATGGCAAATTCACCAGGAGCATTGCATTTAAGAACGCTTTCTACCATCAATGATATCTCAAGTGACCAATCGAACACCATTATCTTTGCGATACCAATTGAAGTACTACAAGCATTTGGTAATAGCAACATCACAGGAAATGATATTGTAAACAAAATTACAAAAAAGAATTAATTTTAAGTAAAGTAAAAAGTCATCTTAAAGGATGGCTTTTTCTATAAACTATTTTTTATTTTATCAATATCAAAATATTTAAAACCACTTTCTTGAGGTGGATAATTTGTAAATGTCATCACTTCTTTTTTTACAGGATGTGTAAAGGATAATTCATAAGCATGTAAAGCAATATCTTCACTTGACAATTCACCGTACCTACTATCTCCATACAAAGGGTAACCACGAGATGCAAACTGAACACGTATCTGATGGTGTCTACCCGTTTCTAAAGAAATATCCACAAGTGACAAATCCAGCTCCCTATTATAGTCTAAAAGTGTATACGTTAATTTGGAAAGTTTTCCCTCTTTTTCACTTACTACTTTGGTATTATAATTAACATCTTTCTTTAGATAATCGACAAATTCACCTTGACGCGGAACTTTTCCATGCACAACAGCCATATATTTCTTTTTAAAATCATGGGTACGAATGCTGTCACTCAACCTACTAGCAGCTTTACTACTTCTTGCAAAAACCATTACGCCTCCAACCGGACGATCAAGACGATGTACTAATCCGATATAGACGTTTCCTTTTTTATGATATTTTTCTTTAACATAATCTTTCACCATCGATAATAAGTCCATATCCTTAGTAGAGTCTTGTTGGCTCAACACATTTTTAGGCTTTACGACCACGATAATGTGATTATCTTCATATAAAACATCTAACTTATTCATTGCTCTCAAACCTTCCATAAATACCACAAGGAAGAACGATTTCACTATCGGAAACAGGTAAGCCCACTTCATCCGAAGTCACTTTTCCTTTATATTTTTTACCCACCGTTAAATTAAGAAGATTTTCTAATACCTTACAAGAAAGTCCTGTCGTGTAAGAATTGATAATGACAAACAAAGGTTGATCCGATAACAACTCTACACAAAGATCTAGTAAAGGAGCTAAATCTTTTTCAATGTTCCATACTTCTTTGTTGGCTCCTCTTCCATAACTAGGGGGATCCATAATAATCGCATCGTACTTATTGCCTCTTCGAATTTCTCTTTTTACAAATTTTACCACATCGTCTACGATATAACGAATAGGCTTATCTTGTAGATTCGATACCTTAACATTTTCTTTGCACCAATCCACCATGCCCCGGGAAGAATCAACATGAACAACACTAGCTCCTGCTTTAAGGCAGGCAACACTAGCACCACCTGTATAAGCAAACAAATTGAGTACTTTAATAGGACGATTAGCATTTTCAATTTTTTCACGCATGTAATCCCAGTTCACGGCTTGTTCTGGAAATAATCCGGTATGTTTAAATCCCATCTGTTTAATACAGAAAGTTAAGTCTTTATAATTTATCGTCCAGCTAGCGGGACACTCTTTTTTATTTTCCCAAGTTCCTCCACCTTGATTACTTCGATGGTAATGCGCATGAATTCGTTTGTCATCGTTTAAATTGCCATCCTCCCAAATAATTTGAGGATCTGGTCTTAAAAGATAGATGTCTCCCCATCGTTCTAATTTTTCCCCTTTACTGGTATCTAATAATTCATAATCTTTCCAATTTTTGGCAAGTTGCATAGTATCTCCCCTTTCGTTATAACGAAATAGATAACTTTATTATAATGGAACAAACGCTTTTTTACAATTCGTTTTTGAGTATCAAAAAAGAGTCTTTACAACTCTTTCTTTTTATAACGGAATAGTGCACTAGGACGATGTCCTCCTCCTGTTTGTACGTGTTTGGTCTTTTCCACTTTTTCTTTAATAATGCGACGGAAAGCAGGATCTAGTAATTCTTTTCCAAGTACCACTTCATAGATTTGTTGTAATTCTCCTAAAGTGAACTCTTCAGGTACTAAATGAAAAGCAATATCTGTATATTCAATTTTATTTTTGATGCGCTCAAGTCCTGAGGCAATTACTTTGGCATGGTCAAAAGCAAGGTCATTATTTTCAAGTACTTCATAACGATAATCTGAGTTCATCGAATCACTAATCTTCTTTTGCACTTTAAACGATAACACTTCTTCTCCACTATCTAAAATGATTTCTAGATAGTCTTTATGTTGTTTTGGAACAACATGGAACCATTTTGCATTATTGGAAAGATTCCCTTTTATCAAGTTTTTATCAATTAACGCTACATGAGAAGTACTAATAACCCGCATACGAGGATCCCTATCCACTTCTCCAAACGTATAAAGTTGTTCTACATAAATGTTTTCTAAATTGGTCTCATTCTTTAAAACTCTTTTAGTAGCCTCTTCAATAGATTCCTTAATACCTACAAATCCACCTGGTAAACACCATTTATCTTTAAAAGGATAATCTTTTCTTTTAACTAACAACACACTCAAAAACTTTTCTGATAATTTTCGGTAATTGTTTACTTCTTCACTTGAAACTGAAAAGATTAAAATATCGGTCGTAAGGGATAAACGTTCAAATTGATTGGGATCGTAATCTTTTAAAAATTCTGCTTCACTTTTATAAGTCTTCATAATACCTCCATTATTTTTTATAGACATTGAAATAATCTCTTTTCTCTTTTTCAACATCATATGCTAATACAAAAAGTAAAATATCTACAATTCGTTCTAACACGAGTTCTTTATTTTCTCTTCTAGAAGCCTTTGCTACTTCAAGAGAAGAATTGTAATAAAGATCTTTTTCCTTATCATAAATCGATACAAAAACCGTGTTATCTTTTCCAAAAGGATTCTCTTTATCTATCCTATTCAATTTACCAGTAATTCCTACTCCATAATCACTTAGAGTAAACAATGAAATATGATAACTCATCTCCATTGCCGTTTCCATACTATATACACTATAGGTATCGATCACTTCTTTCGATACTCCCATTTTGATTTTGTATTCATTGGAATAAGTCACTGCACTAAATTTTAAGATGTCACTAGCCCCTTCAATATTGGTAATTTGATTGGCTACTCCTCCACCCGTACAAGATTCCATCGTAGCGATAGTTTTCTTCTCATTTGTTAATTTTTCTACTAATGTACGATATTTTTCATCCATATAAATCCTTCTTTCAATCTGTTTTTTGAAAACATTATAAATTTGTATATTTTAACAATACTTTTATCTGTTTTCTTATTAACAATTTTATTATAACACATTTATCTAAAAACTCCAACTACTTAACTTTTACATTATAAATAGTTAATTATTTTTTAGTTTTATTAAATATCAAAAAAGAGAGATTTTTCTATCTCTCTTATACATGCTTCAGTTTGTAAAATTACCGTATAGGAGCAAGTACAAGGCGGAGCGAACAATCACCACGACCTCCTCCGGTTTGACCAACAAAGAAGAAAACTCCGAATAACGGATAATTCATAATTGGCGGACTTCCAGGGACATTACCTCCACGAAGAAGCCATGGATACGTAGAAGTTACAAAGAGTGCTTGATCACCATACCACCATGCGGTCTCGGATAAATCATGCCCATAACACACGCCTCCATTACATGCCGTTTCTGATAATCTAAAATCATTTGAATCAGGAATGTCATTGGTATATAAATCATAATATTTTTCTTCTGGTAGCCTATTTGTTTCACCTTCGGTTTTAAATCCGGAAGCACCAACTAGAGGTTCTTTGTTTTCATCACTTAAAACACCCATAACATATTCCAATTCTCCTCCAACCATATCATAAACTCCTGTAACATTTCCAGTTGTCGATGTTGTTTGTCCATTAATTGAATCATAGGTATCACCGCTTACTAATACTCCAGTTGTATATGGTTCACCACAATTTAGTGCTACTTGCTTTTCAGTTTGATTATAAGCACTATTTCCATATTTTCCATATTTACTTTGGGATAAATAAGCAACCGACGCCCATTCACTATTCTTAATCATGTGAATATCATAACTGCTATCATTTAAGAAGCCATACTTTTGATAATCTTTTGTTTGCATATTTCTTGACATATAGAACAAATCAGCTATTCTTGTCCAATTTATAGGTGTTGCTGCTGGTTTAACTTCTAATTTATTTTCTTTATCTTTACTAGTTTCAAACTTGGCATACCAAAATCCTGTTAGTTCATCTTCTCCAAATTTAAATGCTGGTTGTATTCTATAATTTACATCACTTGCATCTGTGTTTTTTTCATTGATAAAGTTGATTTGTATTTCTCCTGGATTTGGATAACATGTATTACCTTCACTATAATTACTGCCATTAAAAATACAATCTTCTCCTTGTCCACTTGTTCCTTCAGGTATATAGTATTCATATCTTGGTATCCATACCCACATCGTGTTAATATCGGTCATTGATATTTCAGTTCCGGCAGGTTCACTCGTATAATGGTCTCTTGTTTCAGAAGTTACGGTTACCGCATTCGCCCATTCTTGCATCTCATAATCATACCATTTTTTATTAAGATCTGCTTTCACCCATGACTTCTTGTTATTATCATATCTAACGGGTATTAATCCTTCGATTAAGTTTGGATAATTGGCTCCACTTTCGTCTTTGTATACTCCTGGTTTTTCTAGTATTGGTAGTTCTCCATTTTGAGCATACACATTTACTTTTACTGAAAAGATCATGTTATTGTATATCCATGAACCATTGACTACCGAGTTGGCATCATTATCTACCCACATCCTATAACGAAAAGTTTTAGTGTATTCCGATTGTCCATCTTCTATTCTTTCTCTATATAATGTTTTAGCTCCTGAAATACTTGTATCTTTTAATAAATCCGGTACCTTACTATTATATAAATCACTATATAGATTTAACGCATTATTGGTTGGTAGTCCACTCCCTGTTAATTCTTTTTCTTCTCCATTTTCTACTTCCTGTAAATAAGTCTTTACGGTATATTCTGGTAAAGTAGAAGTGCTTTCCTTTGTTAAATAAATTTCATAATTAATGGCTGCTCCCCTAGTTGTTGCTTTGATATCAAAATCAAATACTCCCTCTTTTTCCGTAGTCAATACCATTCCCTCTTCATCACTTATTGGAAATGCATTCGTTAACGATATTTTATTCTTTTCTACTCTAGTTTCATCATAAACAAAGGTTAATGTTCCTGTTTGTAATGTATTCTCTGTTGTTCCTTGTCTTGAATATTGAAAGAAGGCAAAAGTGGTTCCTACCGTGATTAAGACTAAACTTAATACGAGCAAGCAAACAGCAATGAGTTTTTTTCCATTTCTCTTATCTTTCATAACTTCATTTCTCCTTTATCATTATCTATTTCTATTATAAAACTACCCCCCCCATGTCAACTTTTTGTTAATTTTTCTATTCTTTTTTTACATTCTATAAAAAAACAGCTAATTTCCTTTTACTATATAGGTTTATTAGCTATCTATTTTTTATTTCTCTAAAAAGTATTTTATTTATATAATTTATTTTTTTGAATATAGTTTAAGACATTAACATCTATTTCTATAACTTCTTCTCCTTCTTTTAATTTCTTCCTTATTTTCGTTGAAGATACCCCTTCCACTACAATATCGGTAAATAAAACATTGTCGAGTCTTAACTTGGTTTTCTTTAGGAATACTTCTTCATCATATCCTTTTCTTCGAATAACTAAGAAACGATAATTTTCAAGTAGAGCTTCATAATTTTTCCACGTATCGAACTCTTCTAAATTATCTTCCCCTAGAATGAAATAGATCACATCATCTTCATATTTCTTTTTAAAATGAAGTAAAGTCTCATACGTATATTTCTTTCCATTTCGAACTTCATAATCCGATACTTCAACATTTTTAATTCCTTTTAAAGAAAGTTTTGCCATTTCCATTCGATCTTTGGCTGAAATAAGATCTTTTTTGTTATACTCATCACCCGTTGGAACCACAATCATTTTATCGACATAATGACGATCTAATAGTTCCAAAATAATCTTCTTATGAGCTAAATGAATAGGATTAAAACTACCTCCAAAAATACCTATTTTCATGAGCATACACCTCTAATCTTGTAAAAATTTTTCACGGATACGACGAACAAAACGATTTTCTTCTAAACGAACGAGTTTAATAGGTTGTTTTGATACTTGAACGTTGATTTCTTCCACTTCTTGATATCGATAGTTTTCTCCATCAATGGAAAGAAGCAAATCACTTCTTTCTTTTTGAGGTTTGATAGTGATAGGAAGTTCAATAGGAATTATCAAAGAATGTAAAATATTACGGTAACTTCGACTGTTTAGTGGAGCCATAGGTGTAATTTCTAAAGCTTCAATGGAAGGATAAATAATACTTCCTCCTAAACTTAGGTTGTAAGCAGTTGAACCATTGGAAGAAGAAACTAACAAACCATCACCATGAAATGTCTCTAAGATTTCACCTTCAATAATTAAATCGAGCGAAGCGGTTCGTAGTTCTTTTTCTCTTACTGTAATTTCATTATACGCTTCAAAATGAGAAATAGAGTAAGGTGTTTTAATTTCAATCGATAAAAGCGTTACTTCTTCTTGATAATAATCTCCAATGGAAATTCGCTCTAAAAAAGATTCTACATTTTTAGGAAGAATTTCTTGTGCAAACCCTAAAGTTCCTGTATTAATTCCTACATAGAGAGCTTGTCTATTAAAAGAAGATTTTTTGAGCATCCGTAAGAAGGCTCCATCTCCGCCAATTGCAATACCTAAATCGTAGTTTTGTAAATCTTCAATTAAACCGTACTTCGGCAAAAGACGACGTAACTTCTTTTCTAGTAATAAAGATTTTTTCGTATGATTACTGAAAAGACGAACCGTCTTAATTTTTTTCATTTAAATCACTTCTTTCGATAAGTTGGAATGGTAAATTTATGTTGATTGTTATCATGTAATTTTTTAATTTTGTTCCTTACCTCTTCATCTACTTGCATAGGATCCGTCATATAGGTTGCAATATCTTTGTAAGAAACACCTAGTTTTTCTTCATCCGTTTGATTTGATAAACCATCATTTGGTGCCTTATAAAGAACTTCTTTAGGAACTTCTAGATATTCTCCTAACGCAATCACTTCATCGACTGTAAAATCTGCAATCGGTGAAATATCGTGTACAGAGTCTCCACCTTTGGTGAAGTAACCTACATAAAGTTCACATTTGTTAGAAGTACCTGCTACTAAATAGGGCTTGTGATGAACGGCACTAAATAGAGCTGCTAGATAATAAAGCGAAGCCATTCTAAGACGTGGTTTTAAATTAATAGTACTATTTTTCTTTTGCTCTTCGGTGAATGTTCCAAGTTTAGCAACTTCCCTATCAAACGCATCAAAAGCATTCGTCAAATCAAAGTTATAAAGTGGAAAACCATAGAAATCGCTCACTAACTTTGCATCCATCTTATCTTGACTATGTGAGTGGCATGGAAGAGTAACTCCAATCACATTTTCTTTACCCAACGCTTTCGTAAATAGGGCTGCTACAACACCACTATCTTTTCCTCCACTAATACCGATGATAGCACCTCCTAAATGATTTTCTTCGTAATAGTCTCTAATAAACTGAATAATGTTTTCACATTCTTTTTTGGCATCAAACATTTTATTTTCCTTCCTTTCTTTCCTTTAAATAAGGTTTTGCAAGTAACATCGTAAGCTCTGCATTAGCGCCTTTTATATAGCCGTTTTCTAATAACTCATAGGCTTCTTCCAACGTACATTTAAAAATTTCGATATGTTCATCTTTATCCAAATGTGGGCTGCTCACTTTTTCACAATTGGTAGCAAGTAAAGCATAATTTAAGGCTCCAGAACATCCTTCATCTTGATAGAAACTACCTAATACTCTAATTTCTTTAGCAAGATAACCTGTTTCTTCCAATAATTCTCTTTTAGAAGCATCTTCCATCGCTTCTTGATTTTCTTGGTATCCAGCGGGAAGACCTACCCCCACTCCACCTTTGATAAAAACTCTAGGTTCTACTACAAACAACACTTCATCGTCCTTGGTAATCGCCATCGTAATGGCGGCACTTCCATCCTTTTTATTTTTTAATATGCGTTCACGATTAAATTCCATACCATTTTTTAATCTTACATGATAAGGTTTTACCGTAACAAAATGACTCACTTCTTCTAAAGGAGTTAAGTCTTCAATTTCAAAAGAAGAAATAAGATGATTTAACTCCATTAACTTTTCTTTTCGCATTTTACTTTACCTTTCTATATTGTTTTCCAGACTCTGCTACTTGACCCATGACATCAAAAAGCATGTACTGTTTTAATTCTCTTAACTTATCCGATAAATCGACATAATAAGTATGTGGATTTTTAATATCCGTAATACGTTCTGTTAAACTTTGATATTCACTTTCACAGTAAGCTTGACGATCTTTAATGGAAGGCATTTGATAAACTAATTTTCCATTTTTATAAATAGGCACTTGTAATTCTCTTACGTAGTAGTCATCAATCGTAGTCTTCTTCCAAGGATCTTTATCCGATACTAAGGTATATTTATCGGTAGAAATCATTTCATCGCTTAAGGCAACAACATCCCCTAAAACTTTATGACTATCGAAGTCGTAAAAACGATAGACTTTTTTGTATCCAGGATTAGTGGTCTTAATGGTATCACCACTCACCTTTATTTTAGGAATGATCTTTCCTCCTTTATCTTCCATAGCTACTAGTTTATAAACACCATTAACTCTTTCTTTACTAGCTGCAATATTATCGCCTGCCCCAATACTGTTGATAACAGCGCCTTGCGCAAGATAGTCGCTAATAGAGTATTCATCAAGGCCATTCGATAAACAAATACCAGCATCTTCCAAACCTGCTTCTACCAACATTTCTTTAGCAGCTTTTGATAAATAAACTAAATCACCTGAGTCAATACGAATTCCTTTTAGACGATAACCATTTGGTTCTAGATACTCTTTAGCAATACGAATCGCATTCGGTACTCCACTATTTAGTGTATCATAAGTATCCACTAAAAGTGTACAATTAGTAGGATGTGCCTTGGCATAAGCAAGGAAGGCATCGTATTCAGAGCCAAATGCTTGTATTAAACTATGGGCCATCGTACCAAGAGCAGGAATATTATTTTCTTGAGCAGAAAGCGTATTAGAAGTTCCAACACATCCTCCAACATAAGCATATTTACTAGCATCTACACTTGATGCTGCACCTCTTGCGCGACGTGCTCCAAACTCCATTACAGGAATTCCTTTAGCAGCAGAAGTAATTCTTTTAGCCTTAGTGGTAACTAGACTACCATGATTGAAGCAAGTAAGTAAATAAGTCTCTAAGATCTGAGCCTCTACTAAATTGGCACGAACCGTAATCACTGGTTCATTAGGAAAGGCAGCAGTTCCGTCCGGCATAGCATATAAATCTCCAGTAAAGCGAAGATCTTTTAAATAAGAAAGAAATTCTTCACTAAATTGTTTTGTTTCTCTTAAATAGGCAATGGCTTCTTCATCGAATTTAAAATTTTCGATGTATTTAATGATTTCATCAAGTCCACCTGTCATGGTGTATCCTCCATTAAAAGGATTGGTACGAAAGAAGATATCGAAATAAGCCATATCATCTTTCATTCCTTCATTAAAGTAAACTTGTGCCATCGTTAGTTCGTAAAAATCGGTCATTAAAGTATTATTTTTCATATTCTTTCCTCTTTTCTTGTTAATTCTTTCTTACTAATTTTGCTCCTTGTTGTTTTAATAACAACTTGGCAGCGTCTTCATAAACCGTTCTATCATGATTTGGTCCACCGTAGGTTGCAATCGCATCTTCATGGACGATTACTTCGATATCTCGATTATATTGATCAAAATAATTCATCATAGGAAGTACTCCATTTACTACACAAATATCGGTACAGCATCCAACAACTTCTACTCTCTTTAAATTCACACATCCTTTTAATATTTCTTCAAATCCTGGTGCTACAAAGAAACTAGTTGAATTCTTCTTTACAACAATACCCTCTTTCTCATAAGGAGCAAGTGCTGGAACCAGTTCTGCTTCCTTTGTTCCCTCGATACAATGAAGGGTATTTCCAAAACGCTTAAACTCAGCTGATTCTTTCGTATGTGTATCTTTAACCCAAATAATTAAAGCTCCTTTGTTTTTCGCTTCTTTAATAAGTTCTAGTTGTCTTGGAATAACTTTATTAATTTCGGTATCATGCAACACTCCTTCATTGGTAAAGCCATTAACCATATCTACGACGATAAATAAGTTTTCATATACATTTAAGTTTTTAATTGTTTTCATTTTATTTTCCTCCTTTTCATAATGTTTTGTTAGTAATTCAAAGGGTGTCTCTTCACTTAGTTTTAATAGCATAATATCCTTCCTTTCTTTTTAACATTTTATTAATATCAAAACTGTAAATTTTAACAAGTTTTCTTGCTTGTTACTAACATTATATTAAAAACAAAATTAATTGTCAATACCTTTTTAACAAAAAATTAAAAAGAAAAATAAAAGCCCTTTAAAATAAAGAGCTAAATCATTATGCTATTTTTTTCAAAAAAGAGTAAATACATAGAATTTTAATTTACAATAGGAGCAAGCACAAGGTGAAACGCAAGCATATAATACCAACCACCATTAGTACCGGAAAGATAAAACACTCCTGCGTCCCATTGATTACCATAAGTACCACCACGCATAATCCATGGACTCGCCGAGTCTGGAAAATAAAAAGTATCACGATACCAACCTGATGTTTCAGATAAAGCGTGCCCATAACATACATGTCCACCACATGCTGTTGTGGCTAGATTTCCATCATTCGAAGATAAATCATTACTTGTATATAAATCATAATACTTAGCATCAGGCATTCTCTTTTCACTGGTTTCATCATAAACAAATCCAGATGATGCTATAATTGGTTGTCCATTTTCATCACTTAAGACACCCATGACACGATCAGCTGATCCTCCACTCATATCATAGATTCCTGTAATATTTCCAGTCGTTGATGCTTTTTGACCTATTTCTGTATTATAAGTGTTTGTACTACAAGTATCAGTACTTTGAAATGCATTTACAGAATTTCCTGCTATTCCTGTTATATATTGCATACAGTTATTAATAAATACCCCTTCTCCATCATTTCCATATTTTCCATATTGACTTTGGGAGAGATAAGCAACTGCTCCCCATTCACTATTCTTACTCAAATGCGTATCCATATTTTCACCAGTAAATCCATATTCAGTTTTATAATCAGTCATCATTTTTTGAGATACTATAAAGGCAGACGCATTTTGTATATATCTCCATGAGATTGCATTTGGTTTAATGTATGGTTTTAAATCAGTTTTATTACAAGTTTCTGTACTTTCTTCACACTCAGAGCTTGTACTTGTCTCAAACTTTCCATACCAAAATCCTGTTAATTCATCTTCTCCAAATGTAAACGCTGGATGTACTCTATAATCATCGGTACTTGCTATATTACTAGTTCCATTGATAAAGTTGACTTTAATTTCTCCTGGATTTGGATAACAATCATAATCTACACTATAAGCTGTGCAAACACTTTTATTTCCTCTTGTTCCCTCTGGTATATAGTATTCATATCTTGGTATCCAGACCCACATCGTGTTGATATCATCTATTAATATAGGTGTTCCTGGTTCTGCTTTTTGATAATATTCTCTATCATGGCCAGCTTCTGCTTCTGTCTTCTCTACTACCGTTACTGCATTCGCCCATTCTTGATTACAGTAATTGTACCAGTTAGCGGTTTTTGCATTTGCTTTCTTCCAGGTTGCTTCTTCATAATCGTAATATACTGGTATCATTCTTTCTACCAACTTTGGTTCATTGACATTACTATCATTACAAATCTCAGCTGGATCTGTTGGTCCAGGTATACTATTGTTTTGCGCATATACATTTACTTTTACAGAAAAAGTCTTATAATTATGAATCCATTCTCCTCCTCTTACTTGATTAGCATTCTCATCTACCCACATTCTAAAACGGAATGTCTTTGTAATTTCTTCTTCATTTACACTTCCTTGATATAACGTCTTTCCAATTACTTCTTGTTTTAACATCGATGGAACTTTACTTTCTCCTAACTCACTATATAGATTGATTGCCTCACTTGTAAATAGATTGGATACTCCTGATTCTATATTTTCACCTGTTACTTCTGTTAAATACGTCTTTACTGCATATTCTGGTAAAGTAGAATTATTATCCTTTGTTAAATAGATTTCATAATAGATAGAAGCCCCTTTTGCTTCCGATCTTACTTGGAATTCAAAAAAGCCTGTTCCTGTTTGTTTTACTCCATCAGTATCACTCATTGGAAAAGCATTCGTTAGACTTACTCCATTTTTTTCTTTTCTATTTTCATCATAGATAAAAGTTAAGGTACCTGACTCTAATTTATTTACGGTAGTTCCTTGTTTTGAATATTGAAAGAAAGCAAAGGTGGTTCCTATTGCAATTAAAACAAGACTTAATACAAGTAGACAAACTGCGATTATCTCCTTTTTAGTTCCTTTCTCTTTCATGAGATCACTTCTCCTTTTATTATTTATCTATTTCTATTATAAAACTACCCCCCCCCAGGTCAACTTTTTGTTTACTTTTTTTGCCAAAAAAAATTCTATCTTTTTCTAAAAATCTCTTCACAATTACATTTTTATCTTTTCTCCTATCCGCTTTATTTTCTGATTTTTTTTATTTGTATCATTTTTCTCAAATGGGAAAAATGATTATTAATAACCTTTTATTTCTAACGTTTTACCGGTATCGGAAAATGTTAAAATACTATTAACTCTTGTTTCTTTTTTTATTTATATATGATAAACCATCCTATCCTAAATACTTTTACTCTAGAACTTCCTACACAATCACTAAAAAAACTTGACAAGAGTACGTTCTTTCGCATATAATTTAAGGTGCATATTCGTTGAACAGCACTATTTTAAAAAGTTTAATGTGTTCTTTACAGTGAGAAGTACCCTAGGCTGTTTAGGTGAAACTCTTCAAAAGGAACTCCCTAAACTTAGAGAAAATAGCATTTCAAGGTTTATGAAAAAAACATTGAAGGAGGAAAAAGAAAAATGGCTAGATACACAGGACCAAATTACAAACAAGCACGTCGTGTTGGATTTTCAACTTTAGAAACTGGTAAAGAATTAGCTCGTCGTCCTTATGGACCAGGTCAACATGGACAAGATCGTCATGGAAAACTTTCAGAATACGGAGTACAGTTAAAAGAAAAACAAAAAGTTAAATTCATGTATGGTCTTACTGAAAGACAATTCAGAAACACATTTGAAGAAGCCAACAAGATGAAAGGTGTTACAGGTACAAACTTTTTACAATTACTTGAATCTCGTCTTGATAATTTAGTATACCGTTTAGGCTTTGCTAGAACAAGAAGAGCTGCTCGTCAATTAGTAAACCATGGACACATCACCGTTAATGGAAAGAAAGTTGATATCCCATCTTACCGTGTTAAAGTAGGTTCTACTATCGCACTTAAGAATGAATCACAAGACCACAAAGCAGCACTTGCTTCATTAGAAGCTACTACCAATCGTGTTGAATTTGTAACATTCGATGATGCTAAAAAAATAGGAACTTATGTAAGACTACCTGAACGTAACGAATTAAATGCGGATATTGATGAGACATTAATCGTTGAGTTCTATAACAAGTAGAAAATAATATTCACCTCAGGGTGGATATTTTTTTGCCCAAATAGGTCACTTCTATTTCTAAATGGAATATGCTATAATCATAGTAATAAGAAAGGATAGAAGTATGTTAAATAAAGATTTATTTTTAACGCATGATAGTCTAGTAGATGACTTTGTTCAATCATTTACTTATCCCTATGAAGTACTTTCTAAAATTGAAAGCTACATTATAGAAAAGGGAAAAACATTAGGAAGTGACTATCTTTTTAAAGAAGGAAATATTTGGATTCATAAAAGTGCTAAAGTAGATCCTTCATCTACCATTATAGGACCATGTATTATAGATCGAGAAAGTGAAATAAGGCCCCATGCCTATATTAGAGGAAAAGTAGTAGTAGGAAAAAGATGTGTCATAGGAAATAGTTCGGAACTTAAAAATACCCTTCTCTATGATGATGTACAAGTTCCACACTTTAATTATGTGGGAGACTCTATTTTAGGAAGTCACGCTCATTTAGGAGCGGGTTCTATTATTTCCAATTTAAAAAGTGATAAAACCGATGTAGTCATTAAGAGTAATCCACCTCTATCTACAAACTTACGCAAAGTAGGAGCTTTTTTAGGAGACTATGTAGAAGTAGGTTGCAATTGTGTTTTAAATCCTGGAACTGTTGTAGGAGTTCACTCCACTATTTATCCATTAACTTCGGTTAGAGGTGTTATTCCTCCTTATATAATTATGAAAGATAAAGATACACTTGCAAGAAAAGAGGTTTTACAACATGGGTAAAATATTTGGAACCGATGGAGCAAGAGGATTAGTCAACAAAGAACTTTCAGGTGACCTTGCCTTAAATCTTGGAAAATGTATGGTTCAAGTCTTAAAAAAAGAAAAAAAGAAAGAAGTGCTTTCTTTCATTATCGGATCCGATACCAGAATTTCTAATGATATGCTCTCTCACGCCGTCATTGCAGGAATCCTAAGTGAAGGAAGTCATGTCTATGATGTAGGAGTACTCCCTACCCCTGCCATTGCCTATTTGATTACCAAACACCAAATGGATGGTGGAATTGTCATTTCAGCAAGTCATAATCCAGCCGAATATAATGGCATTAAAGTGCTTACAGATGAAGGAATCAAATTAAGTGAAGAGTTAGAAGAAGCCATTGAAGAAGAACTAACCCATCATCAAAATAATCAAGAAGTAAATAAAGTAGGTAATTACTTTGTCTTAGAAAAAGGAGAACAAGAATATATTGAGCATTTAAAATCATCGATTGAAAATAAAATTGATTCAATTAAAATATTGGTTGATACAGCGAACGGTGCAGCCTATAAAACAGCACAAGACCTCTTCCACTCCTTAAATGCAAACGTAGACTTTATCAATAATGATCCCGATGGCTATAACATCAATCATCAAGCAGGTTCCACCCACATTGAAATATTGCAAGAAAAAGTAAAAGAAGGAGGCTATGACATAGGAATTGCCTATGATGGAGATGCTGATCGTTGTATTTTAGTGGATGAAAAAGGAGACGAAATCGATGGCGATTACATTTTAGCAATCGTTGGAAAATATCTTAAAGAAAAAGGAAAACTTACTGGTAACACCATCGTAGGAACCGTTATGAGTAACCTTGGTTTTATCAAGTTTTGTGAAAGTGAAAACATTCATTTTGAAAGTACTAAAGTAGGAGATAAATACGTTTTAGCAAGAATGAATGAAAAAGGATACCACTTAGGAGGAGAACAAAGTGGTCATATTATCTTTAAAGACTATGCAACAACGGGAGATGGGGAACTTACTTCACTACAAGTGCTAAACATCATGAGTGAAATCCATCAAAAACTAAGTGTCTTAAAAGAAGTCATGACCAAATATCCACAAGTTTTAATCAACGTTGAAGTAACTAAAGAAGGAAAAGAAAAATATCTTGTCAATACAAAGATTCAAGAAGCTATTAAAGAAGTCGAAAATATCTTAAAAGATCAAGGTCGCATCTTAGTCCGTCCTTCTGGAACCGAAAACTTAATTCGAGTAATGATTGAAGGAAAAAACGAAGACGAAATTAAAAAGCAAGCTAATTATCTTGCTTCTGTTATCGAAAAAGAACTATGTTAAAAGGAGGTATCCCTCCTTTTTTTATTTATCTAAAGTAAAGAGCCATCCTTGATAATCTTTTCCATTATGACCTGATTTAGCTAAGTCATGATCATTACTTCTAGAATGTCCTACAGCTAACAAATGGTCTTCTTCTATCGTCAAATATAAGATGTTATCGTCATTCTTTCCGCCATAAGCCTTTTTATCTAAGATTTCTCCATTTAAATCCATTTTAACGATTAATCCCGTCATTTCATCTTCTTCATCACTTGGATTTTCCAATTCCCCATCATGAGAAGTAAAATGTCCTACAACATAGAAAGTATCCTCTACCAAATAAGCACTTTGATAACGTTCATAGTTACTTCCACCAAAAGACTTTTCAAAAAGAAGTTTTCCATCCGTATTGTATTTAACTACAAGAGCATCCGTATTAGTCGTATTTCTTTGTGCATCTAAATCCGCATCTCCAGTATCGGTCCAAATTTTTTTACTACCAAAGACATAAATACTATCGTCTTTTACAATGACATCTTTAAATCCATCTGAATCGGTGTAACTGTAATTACGTACCCATTTACGATTTCCTTTTTCATCATAGAAAACGGTAATTCCGGTATCTTTTGAATCTCTTCCTACCACCACATAACCACCTTTAGCTTTAGCAATGGCACTAAAGATACCTGATTTGTTTCCTCCATAGTTACTTGCCCATACTTCTTCACCATTTAAATCGTATTTAACAATGATACCTCCACCCGTCGTGTGGTTTCCAATTTCCAAGTTTTCATAAATACTTTGACCAATTACTACATAGCCATCATCTTCGACTAAAATATCTAAGAATTTAGAATCGGATAAAGTTTTATAATGTTTTTCCCAAACTTTATTACCTTCTAAATCATATTTAATAAATAGCGCTTCACGAATATTGTTTTCTTTTTCATAATCTGTTAGTTCGGCACTTCCTGCAACAAGATAACCATCATCTATTTTTTTAACAGCACTAAAGGAAGAATTTTGTCCATCGTCGTACATGACTTCCCATAAGAGTTTATTGTCTTTATCATACTTAGCAAGACGTCCTTTTTCAATACCATTAGTATAATCATATTTTGAACTATAACGGAAATCACTGCTACCTGCAATAATACGATCTTCTCCATCGACATCCACCATACTAAAGGCCTCATAATAAGTCGTATTCTGTTCTCTTTGATATTGCATAATCACAAAAAGAATTCCTTCAATTAAAATAATACCCAAACAAATAAGTCCAATGATTTTTAAAATCTTCTTTAATCGTATATTATTATAATCATTAATATCTTGTTTTTTATTTTCTTGTCTCTTATTTTCTTTCTTTTTCTTTGTCATATTTTGTCACCCAATACTATTATACATCGAAATAACATTAGGCAAAAGAAAAAAAGATTTGTTTTAATAAAATCTTTTTTCTCCTTAAGCAATAGGGGCAAGCACTAAGCGGAACGAGGAGCTGATGAGCGGCTCACCGTAGCTATCGCTGAAACCGAACACTCCCGTAGGCGCGCCATCATGGTAGGCGCCGCCGCGACCGAACCACGGGAGCGTAGAGATTATATTGTTATGAGTATCTCCATACCAAGCTAAAGTCTCTGATAAAGCATGTCCATAACATATACTTCCATTACATGCTTTTGCAATATCTGTTCCTTTATATAAATCATAATATTTATCTTCTGGTATTTTGTTACCTTGAGCATCGCCAGAAACAAATCCAGATGATGCTATAGTTGGTTGTTCATTTTTATCACTTAAGGCACCCATAACACGCTCCCAGGATCCACCACTCATATCATAGATTCCTGTGATGTTTCCTGTCGTAGATGCTTTTTGACCTTGTATTGTATCATAAGTATTTGTACAAGTATTACTTTGTCCTGCACTTGCTGTATTTCCTGCGATTCCTGTAATCAAACTAGAACAGTTATTTATATATACTTCTTTGTCATTCTCTCCATAAGTATCATTTCCATATTTGCCATATTTACTTTGGGAGAGATAGGCAACTGAACTCCATTCACTATTCTTACTCATATGCGTATTTATTTCTTCACCTTTAAATCCATAGGTTGATGCCTTTGTTGAATTCATACTTAATGAAGCATAGAAAGCATTTGATATATTTATCCATCTCCATGATACTACTCCTGGTTTTATTACTGGAGTTAAATTCGAATTATTAGCAGGTCCATCATTAAATATTTGTTCTTCATTACTAGGTTCAAACTTTCCATACCAGAAGCCTGTTAATTCTTTATCTCCAAAGGTAAAGGCTGGATGCATTTTATAATTATTTTCATCACTTACTTTGCTGCTTGTTCCACTTATGAAGTTAACTTTTATTTCTCCTGGTTGAGCTTGAGTTTCTCCTGCATAATTTGCAATACTTACATAATTGTATTCATATCTTGGTATCCACACCCACATCGTATTGATATCATCTATTAATATAGGTGTTCCAGGTTCTGCTTTTAGATAATCTTCTCTATCATGACCAGCTTCTGCTTCTGTCTTCTCTACTACCGTTACCGCATTTGCCCATTCTTGATTACAGTAATTGTACCAATTGGCTGTGTTAGCATTTGCTTTCTTCCAGGTTGCTTCTTCATAATCATAATATACCGGTATCATTCCATCTACCAACTTTGGTTCATTGACATTACTATCATTACAAATTTCAGCTGAATCTGTTGGTCCAGGTATACTATTGTTTTGCGCATATACATTTACTTTTACAGAAAAGGTTTTATTATTATGAATCCATTCTCCTCCTCTTACTTGATTAGCATTCTCATCTACCCACATTCTATACCGGAATGTCTTTGTAATTTCTTCTTCATTTACACTTCCTTGATATAACGTCTTTCCAATTACTTCTTGATTTAATAGTGATGGAACTTTACTTTTTCCTAACTCACTATATAGATTGATTGCCTCACTTGTAAATAGATTGGATACTCCTGATTCTATATTTTCACCTGTTACTTCTGTTAAATACGTCTTTACTGCATATTCTGGTAAAGTAGAATTATTATCCTTTGTTAAATAGATTTCATAATAGATAGAAGCCCCTTTTGCTTCCGATCTTACTTGGAATTCAAAAAAGCCTGTTCCTGTTTGTTTTACTCCATCAGTATCACTCATTGGAAAAGCATTCGTTAGACTTACTCCATTTTTTTCTTTTCTATTTTCATCATAGATAAAAGTTAAGGTACCTGACTCTAATTTATTTACGGTAGTTCCTTGTTTTGAATATTGAAAGAAAGCAAAGGTGGTTCCTATTGCAATTAAAACAAGACTTAATACAAGTAGACAAACCACGATTATCTCTTTCTTAGTCCTTTTCTCTTCCATGATATCACTTCTCCTTTTACTATTTATCTATTTCCATTATAAAACTACCCCCCCCCACGTCAACTTTTTGTTAATTTTTTTTCGCAAAAGAAAAACAGCTCGTTTTTTCGAACTGTTTTAAGCATGCTCTATTAAATAGTATTTCTTTTTTCCTCGACGAATAACGGTATAACATTTGCCAAAAGCATTTTCTTTTGAAACTGTAAAGTCTAAGTCTAGTACTTTTTCTCCATTTACCGAAATCGTTCCATTGGTAATAAACTCTCTTGCTTCTCTTTTACTAGAACAAATACTAGCTTCTACTAATAGATCAATTAAAGGGCAATCCTCTTTACAAGTATAACTTGGAACTCCTTTCATGGCATCTTTAATTTCATCTAGTGTTAAATCTTTGATATTACCGCTAAAGAGGCGTTCTGAAATCTTTAATGCTTCCTCATAAGCATCACGTCCATGAACAAAGGTAATAACTTCTCTTGCTAAAATTTGTTGAGCCTCTCTTTTTTCAGGTTCTTGTTGGAAACGTTTTTCAATTTCCATAATTTCTTCTGGTGGTAAGAAAGTGAGTTTCTTTAAGTATTCAATGACTTTGCTATCCTCTGCATTTAAGAAAAATTGATACATTTCATAAGGTGAAGTCTTATTACGATCAAGCCAAATAGCATTTCCTTCACTTTTACCAAACTTTGTTCCATCGGCCTTGGTAATTAAAGGCATAACTAAACCATATGCATCTTTTCCTGTTTTCTTACGAATAAGTTCGACTCCAGAAGTAATATTTCCCCATTGGTCGCTTCCTCCAATTTGAAGGGTACAGTTTTTATGTTCAAATAAATATAAGAAGTCTAGTGCCTGCATAATCATGTAAGAAAACTCGGTATAAGTAATTCCAATATCGAGTCTACTCTTAACCGTTTCTTTATTTAACATGTAATTTAAATTAAAGAACTTACCATAATCACGTAGATAATCGATAAAGTTGATGTCCTTAGACCAATCGTAGTTATTGACCACTTCAAAACCAAATAAATCTTTTACTTGTTTACTCAAATGTTCATAGTTATACTCCAATAACTCTTTGGTAATCATAGGACGCTCTGCCGAAGGTTTAGGATCTCCAATAAGACCTGTCGCTCCTCCTACTAAAAGGATGGGATGATGTCCTGCTTGTTTTAATCTAGTCGCCATCGAAAATGTGGAATAATGTCCAATATGAAGGCTATCTCCGGTAGGATCGGTTCCAATATAGAACGTAAGTCCTCCTTTATTTAATTTTTCTTCGAGGATGGGATCCGTAATATTTTCGATTAGTCCTCTCCATTTTAATTCTTCTACTAATGTCATAATTTCCTCCTAAAATAAAAGTCCCTATATGAAACATATAAGGACGAATTTTTCCGTGGTACCACCTTAATTCATAGATAAATCTATGCACTCTTTTCTTCGTTAAAGGGAAGAATCCTTGAAACTCCCAATTTTGTAATTCAGTGTTATTTCCATGACTAGTTTCCACCCTTCCCTAGCTCTCTATACACATCCATAAACCTACTTTAAATTGTTCGTCGTTTCTAAAACAATTAAATCATATCATAAAAATCCTTTTATTGCAAAGAAAAAGAGATTATTTCTCTTTCTTTTCTAATTTCTTTAAGACTTCTTTTACGACTTTGATAGCTTGTTTCCTTACTTCTTCGGCTGCTTCTTGTAAAACAGGAGTTCCTTTTTCAACGGCAAGATTTACAAGTTCATTCGCTTTTGTCTTCACTTGTTCTGCTTTTTCTTTGGCAAGTTCAATGGCTTTCTCTTTATCAAGTTCAGCTAAATCGTATTTGATTTCTTCAATCTTGTATTCGATTTTTTCTTTGACATCTTCCATATCAATTTCTTTAGCTTTCTTGACTAATTCATCCATCTTGTCTTTTAAAAGTTTACGTGTTTCACTACCTTTACGTGGCGCAAATAAAAGTCCAAGTCCTGCTCCTACAAGAGCTCCTACAACAAACTTTCCTGTTCCGCCTTTTTTTGTTTCATTTTTACTCATTTTCTTCTTCCTCCTCCATCTTTTTTATTTTCTTATTATTGAAGAAATGACCAATAAAATTACTAACAGTTCCAACCACACCTTCGGTAAATGAGGTAAGAGTATTCGAGGCCGTGTCGATAATGTGAAATAAGGTATTTAAACTGTTCACTTTTCCCTCGACATTATCTAGTATTCGATTAAGTCGCGTAATAGAACCAATTAAATAAACCCCTAATACGACAAGAACCGCCAAAAGGATGGCTCCTAAAATATACAAAACAATCGGTAATACTTGCATGAGTGTTTCCATATTCTACTCCTTTTCTTCGTACATCGAATCGATTAAATCAAATAGATTATCTTCAATTTCAAGGTCAGACGATGCTTCTTCTTGAGGAACTGTAACTGCTTCTTTTTCTTCTTCTACTGCTTTTTCTTCTGGTTCTGTATCTTTCTCTTTAACTTCGCTTCTTCGACGATGCTTCTTCGCATCTTCCTTTGCTTGATCTTTATAATCTACATTATATTCTAACCCAAGATCTTCAAAATATTCAGTCGCGTCTGCTATGGTTACTTGAGAAACGGTTGGGGCTTCGGTATTTTCCGTCATGTCATAAAGCATATTTTCTTTTTCTTCCTCTTCCATTTTGGCAGGAGAGTCTACTTTTTTATCTTCGACATCATCTAAATCCAAGTCGGCAGCAAGTCCTCCATAGGCTTTTCTACGAACCGTATCCAAATCAACTTTATGCACATAACTGCTGGCTACATTTTTACGATCTTTCTTATCGACAATATCGTCTTTCGAATAGTTCTTATCTAAAATTCCATAGATCGGTGAAATAATCGGCGTTGGATGGAATGTCTTTTCTCTAGGTTCACCATGATAAACCCGCTCATAACTTGGATTATGTCCACCATAAAGTTCTTTTTTAGGTGCTTCCTTCTCTTTTGGAATAGCGGTTTCTTCTACTCTATCTTCCTCAATAAAATCATCATCTTCAAAAAGTTTAAAATTTAAATCTGGCTTTAAAAGTTCTTGATCCGAAAGGCTTGGAATTTCTTCTTGAACTTCTTTTGCTTCTTCTGGCTCCTCGTCTTCCAACACTTCAACATGTCTTTCTTCTCTTTTTGGAGTCTCAATACGTTTTGCAACAGGAGCTTTTTCTTCCTTCGTCTCTTTCTTTTCAAGTTCTTTTTCTCTTATCTTTTCTTTTACTTTTTCTTTTCGTGGGGGTTTCTCTACTTCTTCTACTTCGACATATTCTTCTTCAAAAAATACATTTTTTAGCTTGTCCAATAGGCCCATAAGAGCACCTCTTTCTATTTAATTTCTTCCTCTAACTGGATATTATCTTCACTTGGAAGTTCTCCTACTTCTGGTTGATAGATATATTCTTGTTCGTACTCCAAAAATTCGCTTTCTTCTCGTTTCGGTTTAAAGATATCAATCGATTCTTCCGAATAATTTAAGATGTTGTTTCCAACAAAGGTCGCAAGTACATCGTCGTTATACTGAACGCTCGATAAAATGAGCAGTATATGACTGATGGCATCTTTTAAATCTGCTTCTTCGATAAAGGCTTCAACCTTGGCATAATGAAACATAGCTTCTACAAAATACTTTCCTTGTGAAGCATTGATTTCAAGATAACCACTTTTGTTGTTATAATCGAGCCTTTTCGAAAAATAACTATTTTTATTTTCTTGATACGTATTTTCTACCTGATGTAAATAAGATACGGCATCTACATAGAGATAATAGTTATAATCTCCATCTAACAACACTTGATTGTATTGGTCTTTTTCAACCAAAGATACACCCTTAGGTAAATAATACTTATATCCTTCGAACACTTCATTGGATAAAGTATTATCGTTTTGTAAAATAGAATCAATGATTCCCGTTAAGCTTTCATCATCGAGTCTTACCACCGTACAACCGGAAACGAGTAAAGTTACTAAAAGTAGTATTACGATTTTTTTCATAACTCACCTACTCTATATATTATTATAACAAATTTTGCCTAGAAATAAATACATTTTTCATTTATTTTACGTTTCGCTTGCTTTTTACTTGTTCTTTAGTAGCTTCAATGTAATAAATAGGAAGGCCAAGACTTGCAAATTTATCTTCAAACTCGGTCGTAATCAAATCTTGTTGTGTTTGATGTAAGTCTAAGGATACTTCTTGTAAGAGATAACCATTTTGACTAAGTGAAACGAGTGAATAAGTGAAAAGGTCTTTATTATCGGTTCTTTGATAGAGATGAACATCTCCTTTAAAAAGACCCGGATATTTTTCTAGAAAGATGGGACTAGTGAGCCTTCTTAAAGCATGTCTTTTCTTAGGCCAAGGATCCGAAAAGTTTAAATAAAGCGTATCAATTTCATGATCAAACATCTTATCAATTTCATTTGCATTTCCTCGTATAACATAGAGGTTAGTAAGATCTTTTGGAATTTTTTCAAGAGCACGTGCAATCACACTATCATACTTTTCGATTCCAACAAAGTTAATATCAGGATACTTCTTAGCCATTTCAATTAAGAACTGTCCTTTTCCCATACCGATTTCTAAATGAATAGAGTGGCTGTTTCCAAATTTTTCATGCCATTTTCCAAAATAAGAAGACCCATCGTAGATTAAAAAGGGACTATTTCTTAAAATTTCTTCTTTATTGGCAACATTTCGAAGGCGCATACTTTCTCACCATTTATTATTATACTAGGAACCAAATGCTTTTTTCAACATATATTAAATTGAAAAGGAGAGAAAATATGAATAACTTCCAACCCCCTTATGGATGGAATCCGAACATGGGACAAAATCCAATGGCACCCTGGCCAAATAACAATCAAGGAAATTGTAATTGTAGCAATGAAGTTAAAAATCTAGAAGGAAGAATTAGTCGCATGGAAAGACAACTTCGAAGATTAGAAGAAAGAGTCAACCGGATCGATCAAAGTTACCCTTCTGCTACCCATTATAATGATAACTACAATAGTAACTATTCCCAAGGCTACAACATGATGTAAAATACGGAAAAATTCCGTGTTTTTTTATGATATAATAAGTAAAAAAGAGGTGAGACAAGATGGAACTTAAAAACATAACTTTACATTTTGGCTTACAGACGGTCTTCGACGAAGTATCCATCTATCTTCCCGAAGGTGAAAAAGTAGGTATCGTTGGTGTAAATGGTGCGGGCAAGACCACATTATTTAAATTGTTATTAAAAGAAATTGAACCGGACCATGGTACCATCTATTTTCCAAATAAAGTAAGAATGACTTATCTTCCTCAAGTGATTACCGATGAAATACCTTCCAGTGATATCTCTGTTTTAGACTATCTTTTAACGGGTAGACCCATTCAAAAACTAGAAAATGAAATTACTTCACTATATACCCACATGATGGAAAAAAGTGAAAAAGAACAAAACAAAGACTTAAAGAAAATTGAAAAACTAGAGCAAGAACTCGATTACTATGAACCTTTAAAAGCCGAAAGTGAACTTTTAAAATTAATCGAAGGTTTTAAGATGGATGAAAAACTGCTCGACCAAAAACTTTGTACTTTATCAGGAGGTCAAAAGTCCAAGGTAGCTTTCCTAAGACTTCTTTACAGTAAACCTGATTTTATATTACTGGATGAACCGACCAACCACTTAGATGAGCAAACTAAGGATTATGTCATCTCCTACCTAAAAAATTATCCCAGAACCATCTACATCATTTCACACGATATCGAATTTTTAAATGAAATTACGAGTAAGACTGTATTTATTGATAAAGTACACCATACAATGGAATTATTTGATGGCAATTATTCTAAATTCATGCGTCTTAAAGAAGAACGGGAAAAAAGAATAGAAAAAGAAGCTGAACAACAAGCCAAAGAGAAACAAAAATTAGAAGAAATCATTGCAAGATACATTCATGGAAATGAAAAGAAAGCGAAGATTGCTAAGGACCGTCAAAAGAAACTTGCCCGTCTTTTGGAAAATGAAGTCGTTGTGGAAAAGAAAAGTAAAAAAACTTCCCTGAAACTTTCAATGGAACGAGAAAGTACTCTTTTTCCCATTAAACTTGAAAACGTTTCGTTTAAATACAATAAAAACGATAAACGAAATCTCTTATATAAAATCAGTTTTGAGATCCCAAGAGGTGAACGTTTCTTGATTGTAGGAGAAAATGGTGTAGGAAAATCGACCTTGCTAAAACTAATCGTAGGACTTCTCTCTCCAGATCAAGGAAAAATCATTCTAGGACCCAAGACCGATATTGCCTATTATGCTCAAGAGCATGAACAACTAAATCCCACTCAAAACTTAATCGAGAACTTAAGTGAATTCAATTTATCTGAACACGAAGCACGAGGAGTCCTTGGAAAATTTCTTTTTGAAAATGAAGAGTTATACAAAAAAGTTAAAAACTTATCTCCTGGGGAGAGAAGCCGAATTGCACTTGCTAAATTGATGCTCAAAAAAGCCAATGTCTTAATTTTGGACGAGCCTACCAATCATTTGGATCCAGATACGCAAAAGATTATTGCTGATAACATCAAATCGTTCGAAGGAACCATCATTTTAGTTTCGCACAACACCACGTTTGTCGACCAATTAGGAATCAATCGTACTTTAATTTTGCCGGAAGGAAGACTTGATTACTATCAAAAAGAAGTCGTTTCTTATTTTGAAAAAAAGAATACCAAAAAGAGATAGGAGAAAACGACTAGAAAACATGGATTTTTTTAAAGAAGCCGTGTTATACTAAAAATAAGGTAAGGTGATTGGAATGCACTTCATAACAGAAATCGATCTTAAAAAATACGATGACTTTGTCAAAAACCACAAAAAAAGTCATTTCTTACAAAGTGCTACCTGGGGAAAATTTGAAGAAAAAGAAGCAGATCGCATTCCCCATTATGTAGGAATGGAAGATGAAAACCATCATTTGGTTGCAGCAGCATTACTCCTCGAAAAAAAATTGCCTTTAGGCTACTGTTACTTCTATTCACCACGGGGCTATGTCATTGACTTTGACGATTTTGACTTAGTTACCACTTTTACGAAGGAATTAAAGCGTTATTTAAAGAAAAAAAGAGCACTTTTTGTCAAAATCGATCCTGATATCAAACTAGAGACGTTAGATATCGATGGAAACGTACTTGAAGATAAAGAAAATCATTTTGCACTAGTCGACCACTTAAAGTCCTTGGGTTATCGTCATTTTGGCTACAATAAAAATTTTGAAAATAGTGAACCCCGTTATACCTTCCGTCTTGATTTAACGCCCTCAATCGAAGAGATTGTAGAACACTTTCATCCAACAACCAAAAAAATTATTAAACGTGGAAATCCCTTTCATTTAATTTTAGAAAAAAACGAAGAAGCGAGCATCGAAGACTTTTATTTGACTATGATGGAAACCGCCAAAAGAGAAAAAGTTCTTTACCACGATATCGAATACTATAAAGCTTTCTATGAAATGCTTCATAAAAAAAATCAATCTGATTTATATGTCGTATCGATCAATACTCAAGAATTAAAAGAAAATTATGAAAGTAAAATCAAAGAATTAAAAGAAAAAATAGCATCTTTCGATGGAAAGACCGATACAAAAAATCAAAACAAAAAACAAGAATTTGTGAATCAATTAACCAAAAAAGAAAAAGAGTACGAAGAAA
The DNA here is from genome assembly GCA_947623935.1 of uncultured Bacilli bacterium. Classification (GTDB taxonomy): domain Bacteria; phylum Bacillota_I; class Bacilli_A; order RF39; family UBA660; genus Faecenecus. The sequence goes on from CANQIE010000006.1 coordinate 27,792, forward strand.
TTCAACAAATCAAAGAGAAAAGACTCGTTCTATCTTCGATACTAACCGCTAAATATGGAGATAAAGTTTGGACGGTACACGGAGGAAATCATTCCTTATTAAGAGAATTAAATGCCAATTACTTTATCTATTTTGAAATCATTAAAGATGCGAAAAAAGAAGGTTTTCATTACATTGATTTCTTTGGTACTACAGGAGATCCTAGGGAAGAAAATCCCATCTATGGAATTCATTTATTTAAAAAACGTTTAGGAGGAGAATACACCGAGTTTATTGGAGAGTTTGATTTAGTAAGCAAACCCCTACTCTACTTCATCTTTCAAAAACTAATCCCCTTCTACCGCAAGATGAAAAGAAAAAGCCAAAGGAGGAACCAAGACCTATGAAATTCGAAGAATTAACCAAAGAAGAATTTAGTGCTTTTGCCAAAACACATCCTTTGCAAAACTTTCACCAAACCACTGCGTGGGGCGATTTAAAGAAGAGAACCGCTTGGGAAAGTTATTATGTGGGTATGAAAGATAAAAAAGGAAAATTACTTTGTGCTTCCTTACTACTAGCCAAAAATACCCCTATCAAAAGAAAAATGTTCTACGCGCCACGAGGCTTCTTAATCGATTTTGAAGATAAAAAACTACTTGCTTCCTTTACCGAAGCTTTAAAAATGTTTATTAAAGAAAAAAAAGGATTCTTTTTAAAGATTGATCCGTATCTCGATTACCAAGAACGAGATATCGATGGAAACGTAGTCAAAGATGGATTCAATCATCAAAAAGCAGTCGATAATCTGGTAGAAAATGGTTATAAACATTATGGTTTTAATCTTTACCAAGATACCCTTCAACCTAGATGGATGTTTACAACGACAACAAAGAACCGTAGTTTAGATGATATTTTAAAAGAGATGGATCCGAAGACTAGACAAGTACTCCATCGAAATGAACGACTTGGAATGACCGTACGAGAAATTAAAGAAGATGAACTCGATAAGTTTAAAAAAGTCATGGAACATACGAGCAATAGAAGAGAATTTATTGATCGTCCATTCTCCTATTATAAAAACATGTTTGAAGTACTAGGCAAAGAAAACATGATTAAAGTACTTTTAGCTGAATTGGATATTCCGAAAATCGTTTCGAATTTAGAAGATGAGAAAAAAGCGGTTCAAAAAGAAAAAAACGATCGCCTTTATAAAAAAGAACATGGCATCAACCAAATGAATGAAAAGAAATTTGCCCAGAAACAAAAAGAAGACGAAGAACACATTGCACGTCTTGAGAAAAAGATTAAAGAAATGGAAAGTCTTGCCAAAAAACATGGAGATGTCATTGTTCTAGGAGGTATTCTATTCTTAATCTATGGCAAAGAAGTTCTCTCTCTAGTGGGTGGAAGTTATCAAGAATTCATGGAATATAATTCCGCTTATACCGTTCATTATGCTGGATTAAAATACGCTTGGGAAAATCATTTTGACCGGTATAACTTCTATGGTATTACAGGGGACTTTAGCGAATCTAATCCTTATTATGGACTATACCTATTTAAACGAGGCTTTGGAGGTCAAGTAGAAGAACTAATCGGTGAATTTGATCTCATCATTAGTAAACCTTATTACTATCTCTATAAAGTAGCCTTTGGTCTTTATCATAAATTAAAAAGTATCAAAGCAAAGATCCAAAAAAAGAATGCTTAATCTCTAAGCACTCTTTTTATTTTTGATACGTTTTAACATATTTTTTTCCAGAATATGGATTACATTTTACTTTACTATAAGATGTTTCCAGCTTTAATTCTCTTGGATAAGTTAATGATTCTACAACCGAGCATCTACTTTCACTTGGAGTAAAAGCCTTATCTAATTTTTTAGTAGGTGTCTTATAGTATACACACATCATAGATTCCTCTGAAGGTTGATATAAAGCTCCTTCAAAATAGTCTTCTTTGGTAGGATCACCATTGATACTAAGCTCAAGTCTTGAATGATTCATGTTTTCTTTTAAGAATAATGTCACTGGATTCTTTTTATTGGCTTTAGAAGCTTCTGTTAAAACTTCTTGAATAGCCAAATGTATATCTTGATACATTTCACGTTGTTCTAATGGATCAATTGCTAAAGCTTCCATATAAGTTGGAATCATATCAAAAGATAAATCTTCATCTGTCACTTGGTTCATTCCAAAATCGTAACCAAATTCCTTTTTAGAAAAGATTTTGCTAATATCTCTACCATTCGTTGTATAGTGAATATGAACTATATTTTCACCTTTATATGAGTACATCGTAATCGTTCCATCAAAAGTAGCATTTTTCCAAGATAAAGTATATTTATCGTCAGCTTGTTCCCCTTCTGTAGTAAAGCTTAATGTTTCTTTCTTGTTCGCTGCTTCGGCAAAACTAAAGAATTCGTCAAGGGAACTTACTAATTTCGGATAAACTTTAGGACTTTCTTCCTCCGTTATTTCCGTTGCATCAATAAGTGCTTCACGAGCTGTTTTTTCACTACTTTTATCTTGTGAAATTAAATATGATCCATAGATATCAAAAACATAATAATTTTTCATGCTTTTTTCATCCCCTTTTCAATAACGTTCTATATTTTAGCATAAAAAAAGCGTTTTGTCAAACAAAACATGCTATTTTTTCATATAAATCTTATCGTTATCCACTGGAATATCAATCTCATGCATCGAAAGATAAGAAGTGAGTCCTTTGGTATAATGATTTACAATCTGTTCTCTCCTACTTACTAAGGATTCTTTTTCTGTTGTAACATCCTTGACTTTTTGCTCTAAAGTAGCTTTCTCCTTTTCAAAAGGAATCTTTTCTTGCCGAATAGAGTCTATTTTTTCTTTTACTCTATCCTCATAATCTATAGGGTAAGTCTCCACGATTTTCTTCTTCATGTTATATTCTCCTAAACCATCAAAGAAAAGCGAATCCTTAGCATCCATTTTATATAGAATAGCCCCAATAGATAAAAATGAAATACCTCCAACGATACTTAATAAAGGAACAGAAAGGGATAAAAACAAAGAATGGATAACAAAAAGAAAAATAGGAACACCAATAAGGGCAATACCAAAGGAACAAAAAAGCGTTCTTAAAGTAGCTTTGGTCTTGGTCATAGAAGAAAAGTTCTTTTTATGAAGGCGATAACTTTCTAAATTACAATTAAGAAGGTTCTCTTGTGTTGCTTTATATTCAATTTCTTGTGTCTTTTTATAAATTCCTTGATTTAGATCATTCAATCTAATATCACATTGCACCATTTCTTCATCCATTTCTTTTAACATTTCTTGAAAAGCCTGATAAGTCATATGATTATCTCCTTAAAAACAGTTATTATCTTAGCACAAAAAAAGAAACTTTTCAATCTCTTTTAGTGCTTGATAATCTTCTTCAAAAAGTCATAGATGGTATTGAAGAATGTCACGGGTAAAGTAAACTGACCAATGTATTCGATGACTTCTCCACCAAAACCTCGTTTAAATTCATAGACACCATAGAAAGGATTGTTTTCTTTTTCAAAATTTCCACTAATGCCATAGAAATTGCACGCTTTAAAACCTTCTTTATAAGCATCTTTTATATGTTGGTCGTACATGGCATATTTAGGAGTAAAACTATGGTACTCAACTAAGCTTCCAGAAGTAAGGGTCAAATATTCGCTTCCACTTCGAAGTGACAACAAACATCCAATGGCTCTTCCCTTAGGATAATTCTTTTTAAATTCATTTGCTTTTTCTACTTCTTCTTTGTATTTTTCTACTAGGTGTTGGCTCGTTTCTTTCTTGGCTTTTAATTTGGCTCCTACATTGTTGCTTTGCATCTTTAAGACAATCTCTTGATAATTCTTTTCTTCTTCTTTAAGTAAGTTTTTACTATGTTCAAGATAAATATCCGGATCTAGATAGGCAATATATATCGTCATTAAATCATGCATGTACTCATACATTTCTTGATAGTAAGCTAAATCACGGAAAAAGAATTCTTTCCTTCGAGCCGTGGATTCAAATAACTCTTCCATGACCGGTAAATCTTCAATAGACCCTTTTTTAACAATTAAACCTTTTTTATAACTTGACTCCATATTCTTTCGTGTACTTTTTGAAAACTTTTCTTTTTTAACTTCATACGGTTCATCTAATAGAAGACGATAGGCAAAACGTACTTGCATGGCTTCCAAATATTGATTAAATCCAAAATGACGATAACCTAGATTGATTAGGTTTTGAAAAGCTTCCGTATCTTGGTCATCAAGTTCTTTAATAGAGCCGTCACTTAAACGAGTACGATAAATTAAATTAGGGTCCATGATAATACGGAAGCCTTTACGTGCTTTCGCAAACGCTTTAATTTCTTTCGTAAAAAAGGATAAAAGAGGTACATCATGATAATCGATTAAAAATCCTCTTGGGGCATAGAAAGAACGTCGTCCTAAAAGAAGAGTATGTTCTTCTAATAAAGTTGCAGCTTTAATCTTTCCCTTTTCTTTAACACCTACATAATGTACTTTAATTCCTTGATGGGTTTTCAAATGTCCTAAGTAAGTAGTCTGCATAAAACTCTCTTGTGGATAGGTACTAGCAAAATCCATAAACTCTTGTTCCGTTAAAGTTACAAATTCCATGTTATCATCCTTTTCTTTTTATTTTCATTTTTTTTAAATCATTTCCAAAAATAGATTCCGTTAATTTATTATACCGCATTAAAAGGAAATAGGTAACGCTTCCTACCAAAGCATAAAGTAAGATGACGAAAAGACTTCCTAACCTACTATCGTAAGAAAGAGGCACTACTTGACGAAGTACGAATAAAACTAGAAGCATAACAAACGTGCATTCAAAAATGGTAAGAATTCGTTTTAAGGTCTCTTCGTAACGTACTTTTAACTTTTTATTGAAATAGAATAAAGCAATAAATGAAGGTACTAAGTAGCCTAAAATCGATGCTGTTATACTTCCATAATAACTAGGAAGTCCCATCTTTGTAAAGGCATAAAGAAGCGGTACGTTAAATAACAACTTCGTAAGAAAGCCAGAGATTAAAGAAATACCTACTACTTTATAAGCTTTTAAGGTTTGTAAAATCGTCATACAAGAAGTAAATAATGTCATGGCAAGCGCTGTAAACACATAATATTGATAACTCACCGTTCCATAAAGGATGGAGGCTTCTTTACCATAGAATAAAGTCCAGATGGGATCCGCTAAAAAAGATAGACCAAAGACCATCGGAACCGCTAAAAAGAAAAGCATTTGGAGTGTTTTGGTAATTTTATTCCGCACATCATCGTAATCTTTTTGCACAAGACTTGCGGATAAATTAGGAATGAGGCTCACCATTACCCCCGTAGTAAGGGAAACCACAATCATATTGAGTTTAAGTCCCCATGTCGAGAAAACGCTCATGATGCTTTCTGCCATCGTTACAGAATAACCTAAGTTGTTAACGAGTGTCTTGACTAATGTCATAATGTCGATGGTACTATAGAGCGACTTAAAAATATCGATTAGAATAAAAGGAAGAGCATAGATAATAATCTTTTTTAAAATCGTTTTATCAGAAACCTTTTCCTCTTTTTTAACTTCGCCTTTACTGGCTAAAACGTTCTTGTTTCTATGGACTACTGAGACCAAATAGAAGTATGAAGCAAGCGCTCCAATAGTCGCTGCAAAAACGGCTACTCCCACGGCATCTTTCAAACTCAAATGGAAAACTTTTAAAGTAAGAAAGCTTCCGATCACAATCACAAGTACGCGCAATAATTGTTCTAAGATTTGTGAAATGGATGTAGGTGTAATATATTTATGTCCTTGCAAGTAACCTCGGTAAACACTTAAGATCGGTACTACTAAAATAGCCGTTGAAACCATGCGTAAAACAAAAGTAACATCGCCTACACTATTGCCACCTTCAACATTTCCAATAATGGCTTGAGCAATAAAGGGAGCCGTTATAAATAATACAAGAAAGCAGATAACACCAAAGCAAAGTAACGTTTTCTTTCCTAACTTAAAAGCACGTTCTTTCAAGTGATCGTAGCCTAATGTATGGTATTCACTAGTCACTTTCGATATGGCAAGCGGAATCCCTGCCTGACTAATACTTAAAAAAATCGAATAAATATTGTAAGCATATCCGTAGAGAGCACCTCCTGTGGATCCAATAATCGCATAAAAAGGAATCACATAGAGGACACCTAGAATCTTACATAATACAATTCCTAAGGTTGCAATAAAAGCACCTTGGATAAAGGAGTTCTTTTTCAAGTTTTTTATCCTCCTTTCTACTTCTTATTATATGATACCACAAAACCACTATTTTGACACCTTTTAGGCCACAAAAAAAGAGATTTTCATCTCTTTCTATCACTATTTATAGTAAATAACAGGTTTATCACTAAAGACTAATTCATTAAGATCATGAAGTGCATCTTTACTGTAAGTACTCATGGAGAAAGTCGTTTCTTTATCTACGGTAACATCGTATTCACAAGAAGTAGGTTCTAGAATGTTCTTTCTACTTTGATTAGTACAAGTTGCTTTTACTTCTTGAGAAGCCATAGGTAGTAATGGACTTTTACGAAGTGATTTTAAATAATCTTCTAAGTCCATCTTTTCATCATAAGTTAAAGACATAGCCCCCATCATTTTTTCATCATATGTTTGATGTGATAAATAGTATTGATCAATAATCGGATAATCGACCATTTCATCGTGGTTAGCAATAGTCTGTTTAATGACATCTACTGTACCATCTTCATTAGTTTGAAGTCCAAAGAATTTAGCAATAATACGATTATTCTTAGATGTTGTAGCCGTTGTAAAAGTAGCAAAAGTATATTCTTTTGTTACATCATCTAAAGATGAAACCGCTACTTGTATTTCATTATTATCTAAGAAAGCTTTGGTTATCTCTACACGAGCAGTGTTATTTTCTCCTACTAACTTTTGGACTTTTCCTTCTTCATTTTTTACTTCTTGTAAATCATATCCTCTTAATCCTGCGATTAAATCGACACAAATGGTTCTATCTCTTCCTATGCTAAGTGGTAAAAAGTGAATAATTTTATCGACATTGTGGTACTGATCGTAATCGTAATGTCCTTCATCAATATAAACCATAATTAATCCCCCTTTTTCAAAAGTCGTTGCCTATTATAGCACATTTTTTTCATTTTGGCAAGGTTTTTTTATGTTTTTCCTTATTCGACTACGATCCAAGCATTAGGTAGACGCCTAATCGTACGACGTTCACCATTAAATGGATTGTTTAAGAATTGTCCTTTTTCATAAAGGGATGCCGAAGTTCCACCATCGAGATTTGCTGCATTATAAGCACCATACTGTTCCATAATCTTAGCCATTTCATAGAAGGTACAACCTTTACTATGACTTTGAAGTCCATCAATAACAAGCATTAAAACAATACCATCTTTGCGTTGTCCAATAGCAGTTCTAGCAAGAGCATAAGTGGATGTTTGTTTTTTGATTTGATTAATGCCATTGATGATTAAGTAAGGCCCCCAATCGACCGCATCCCGTATGCCTTCTAAAACTGCTTCTTCACCGGTAATATTTTTTAAAACGAGCTGGTTGTCGTAGTTAAACCCAATGATTCCTCCATTAGCAGGATATTTTCTAAAATTGGTTAACAAGACTCCATCTTTAATGACTGGTCCATGTGGAATGCCCCCATTACTGCGCCAATCCGGGTCATAAAAGCCTCCTGCATTCATAGCAATAATCGCTTTTTCTCTTTCTGCCATCACCGGAATAATTTCTCCATAAGCAGTATCATCCATTCCCATTCCTGAACTGGTTGCTAGTTTTACTTTCGAAGGATCGTACACCACCGCCATATACCCCTGATAATGATAAGTCGTATTTTCAACCACACCTTCAATCTTTAAAATCTTATAAGAGTCATGATTAGGATTCGATAGAATTGCTTCTTCGTATTGATTGGCATAACTAGGTTGATTAAGTTTAAGGTCATCAAACGATACAATATCTTCATAAAGGGTATTTTGCTCTTCCTCTAAGATTCTAGTAGAAGCTACTTCATTAATTGTTTTATCATCGTAAAAGAATGAGGCTATCGGCTGATATTTCATTGAAGCAAGCGCCTTATTAATAATAAAATCTTTGACCATGTGATTACCATATAAAAGATAAGTACCAGAAGTAATTAGTAAAAAGTAACCAAGTAAAAGAAACAATAATACTTTTCCTTTTCTCGTAAATGCTTTTTTCTTTTTAAAATCAATTTTAAGGAAAAGATAAATGCCACTCAAAACTAAAAGCAACAAGAAAAGCACCAGTAAAGTCATCACCACTGGAAAAGAGATCAAAATAGACTTATTTAAAGCCATCATGTATAAAGGAATGAGGGTAATAAGTAAAAAAACAGAACACACAAAAAGGAAAGTCATTAATTTAACTTTCTTTTTTTCTTTTTTAGGAGTCCTCTTTCTGGGACGATTTATCTTTTGCTTCTCGGCAAGTATTTCTTTTTTTAAATCTTTAATCTCTCTTGTTGCTCCAATCACTTCTGGATCGAACTTGGCCATATAATCCCCTCATTTATGCTCCTAGGTAGATGCCATCGTTATCAAAGTCAAGATAACTATTTCGAACTTGTGAAGTGAAATGATGAAGCACTTCATCCTTTGTCCAAGCATTATACTCATCTACCGCATGGTTATAGCATAATATCATTTTAACATAAGTGTTGATGATTGTCTCATAATTTTTTTGAAAAACAGCACACTTCGTCATGATTTCGCTATTAGCAAAGGAAGAAGTCTTACAAGTATTTTTTAAAACAGAGGTAGAACTATCCATATCTATCATAATTTGTTCAATTTGATTTAGGGTATCTAAGGTTACTTCTTGATTTTCTTTCATATCTTCAAAGTAAAAACCAAATACCTCTTGGAATTTAGCAAGTTGTTCTTCAAAACTTTTCGTTTGATCATTAAATGCTAAATATTCTTTACGCACATTTAACACGATCTCCTTTTGCGTATGGACATCGTTTCGATACGAAGTAAGAAACATCAAAAAACAACCTGAAGATATCATTAAAACAGCTACAATTACTAAAAAAAGAGCAAAGTAATAAGGTTTTTTCATTTTTCTCACCTCAAGTACAACTATAAATGATTTTACACTTTTTGAAAAGAAGATTGACATAAAAAAATCTGTGCTTAACACAGATTTTACATTATTCGTTTACTTGGTTTACAAAATCCTCTTCACTCCAAATAGGAATCCCCAATTCTTTTGCTTTATCGTACTTACTACCAGGATTTGCTCCCACGATTACCGCGGCTGTTTTTTTACTGACTGAAGAAGAGGCTTTACCACCTAATAGACGAATCTTTTCTTCGATTTCATCACGACTAAATTTTTCTAGTGTTCCCGTGACCACGAAAGTTTTTCCTTCAAATGCGGTGTTGACTTCTATCTTAGGACCGGTATAGGTCATGTTAATACCTAATTCTTTAAGACGGTTAATCTCTTCCCTATTTTCTTCCTTGGCAAAATATTCAACGAGTGATTTAGCAATAATCGGTCCGATATCTGGAATCGCTACTAATTCATCGAATGGTGCTTCCATTAAATGGTCGAGTGTTCCATATCTTTGGGCTAGCATCTTAGCGGTCTTTTCTCCAATATTGGGAATACCTAGTCCAAAAAGAAGTCGTTCAAGCGAATTCTTTTTACTATTTTCAATCGCTTGAAGTAAGTTATCGATACTCTTTTCACCATAGCCTTCTAGTTCGGTTAAGGAATCACGATGCTCATCTAAATGATAAATATCACTCTTCTTAGCAATATATTTTAAGTTGAAAAAGTCTTCGATGATGCGTTCACCTAAACCATCGATATTCATGGCGTGACGTGATACAAAGTGAATAAGCCCTTCCATATGTATCTTAGGACAAAGTGGATTCATACAATAGTAATCGACTTGTCCTTCTTTTTTATAAAGGAAATCTCCACAAATAGGACAATTCTTAATCATTTCGAATTCTTTTTCATTACCCGTTCTACGTTCTTTTTTAGCCTCGACTACTTCAGGGATAACATCACCTGCTTTACGAATCGAAACAATATCGCCAATCCGTAAATCTTTCATCTTGACATAGTCTTCATTGTGTAAAGTAGCTCTAGAAATGGTACTTCCTGCTACCAAGACCGGCTCCAACACCGCATTCGGTGTAATTTGTCCCGTGCGTCCAACGGTAAAGATAATATCTTTTAATTTGGTTAATACTTCCTCGGCAGGAAATTTATAAGCGGTAGCCCATTTCGGATACTTGGCCGTATAACCTAATTTTTTCTGATCTTTAATGGAATTAACTTTAATAACGACTCCATCGATATCGTAAGGAAGTTCTTTTCTATGTACATGGTAATAATTGATATAGTCTAAGATACCTTGTACATCGGAAACCAATTTGTTACAAGGGTTCGTTTTAAGGCCTAACTTTTTCATGTAATCGATTGCTTCACTATGGGTCATAATGCCATAATCTTCTGGATTTGGTAAATGATAGATCCAACAATCTAAGTTTCTACTAGCTGCTATCTTAGAATCTAACTGACGAACAGAACCAGCGGCCGCATTCCTTGCATTTTGTAGAAGTGGTTCGTTATTTTCTTTTCTTACTCGATTTAACTCTTCCAAAGTTTTCTTACTCATGTAGATTTCGCCTCGAACTTCGATATCTACTTTTTCTTTTAATTTAAATGGAACGGTTTTAATCGTTTTGACATTGTGGGTAATATCTTCGCCAGTCACACCATCTCCACGTGTTGCTCCCGTCATTAATTTTCCATCTTTGTAATTTAATGACATCGAAAGGCCATCGATTTTTAACTCACACATGTAAGTAGGATGAACCCCTTCTTTACGAATTCGTTCATCGAAAGCAATAATCTCTTCTTCACTAAAAACATTCGATAATGAAAGCATCGGAATCTCATGGGTAATTTTACCAAAAGAATCGATGACTTCGCCTCCTACTTTTTGAGTAGGAGAATCCTCTTGTCGCCACTCTGGATGGGCATTTTCTATCGTAATTAATTCTCTTAAATATTTATCAAATTCTTGATCGGTAATCGTCGGATTATCAAGTACATAATAGTTGTAATTAGCTTCGTTTAAAATCTCGATTAATTCCATCATTCGCTCTTTCGTCATGTGTTTTCCTCCTTGATCATTTATCTATATTTATTGTATCACAAAAGATATAAAAAGTAGTATTTTTTGATACTACTTTTGCCATAAAGAGTAAGGATATTTGCCTTCCTCACACATCTTTTTAAGAGCCTCGACCACCATCTCTTTATCTTCCTTGTAAGTAACGCCTTGCCATACCGCTTTAGTAGGTAAAACTCTTACTTTTGCTTTATGCTCATGAATCATTTCATAGAGACTTTCGGAAATTAAAAACTCACATTTGTCTAACTGATTTTTATTCGCTTCTAAAAATGAAGGGAATTGTTCTTCTAGTTTTTCAAAAAGACTAGGGAAGAAGCCAAATAAATTCATCGATACATATTGGTCTTCCTTCATTTCAAAAGGAGCATCTCCACTTAACGGTGAAGCTATAATTTTACCTTCTACTTTTTCAAGACTACTTTCTACCATCTTAGTTAAGTAACCATTTTCTTCTTCACACACTCCACGTTTGACACTACCATGATCAGTAAGGGTATTTTTCGCAAGATATCCAACCGTTAAATACGTATCTTGGTTAGTTTCATTATCTAGAAAATCAGAGACCACTTTAAAGCCATCATAATCGTAGAAATCATCGGCATTAATGACCGCAAAAGGCTCTTTGATAACGTCTCTTGCTGCAAGAATTGCCTGCGAAGTACCTAAAGGTTTGGTCCTATCCGCTGGTAAAGTAAATCCTTTCGGAATATCTTCTAAGGTTTGGAAAACATACTCGACTTGAATCTTATCCTCAACTCTTTTTCCAATCGTCTCTTTGAAAACTTCTTCCATTTCCTTTTTAATGATGAACACCACTTTCGTAAAACCACATCTTAATGCATCATAAATCGAGTAATCAATTAAAAATTCACCACTAGGGCCCATCGGTTCAATTTGTTTTAAGCCACCAAACCTACTTCCCATTCCTGCCGCCATAATAAGCAATGTTTTTTCTTTTTTCATATTTTCTCCTTTTATTGATAACGTACTCTTCCATATGGACGGTACGCTTTCACATAATTTTTTGGTGTTGGATGAGCAAGTCTATCTTCTAATAAAGATAAACCTGAAAGAATCGAAGTATCTAGATCCTCCACCGATTCCCTAATCTCTAGATATTCTGCTTCGGCATAAGGCCCTTCATGTTTTTTAAAACCAATATCTAAGTGCAGCCAACCTAATTGGTCGATAAAAAGTTGTAATAGAGCTCCTTCTTGAAGCATTTGGGTAATCATAGGAAAACAGTAAAATCCTTTGAGCTCATCACCCATTTCAGTAAGTTTGATACCTCTTTCGGTTTCACTTACTAAAGCTCCATAGAAGCGGTTACTCATCCAATTCACAAAGATTACTCTTTCCATCATTCCGCCTCTACTTTCTTGATACTCTTATGATTTTTCATTAATTTCTTAACACCTGCTTTAAAAGCAATGCTAACCAAGGTATTCGATACTTCAACAACTCTTCCCATACCGAACACATCATGATAAACATACTCTCCTACTTCGTAATTGACATCTTCTTCATGTAAATATTCTTTTTCATCTAATTTTACTTCAACCGGTTCTTCTTTTTGTTTTGCCTCAATCAAAGTAGGATCTAATTCACTTAAAAAACGACTTGCTGGATTGACTTGATCTTTTCCAAAAAGCATTCTCTTACGAGCATTTAATAAATAGAGTTTTTCTCTTGCTCTAGTAATCGCCACATAACAAAGTCTTCGCTCTTCTTCTAATCCCCCTTTATCCATAAGGGAATTAATATGTGGGAAAATACCTTCTTCAAGACCCGTTACAAAGACATAATCGAACTCTAATCCTTTAACCGAATGAATTGTCATCAAACTGATCCGGTCTTTTTCATCTTTATATTCTTCTACATCACTAATTAAACTGGTTTCTAGTAGGAAATCTTCTAGTGAAATAACACCATAGGTCTCTTCAAAAGCACGGGTAATCGATTTAAACTCTTCCAAGTTTTCAAGACGAATATCGGCTTCCAAGGTCTTTTCACTTTCTAATTCTTGACGGTAACCCGTGGTATCCAGCACTTTATCAACAAGTTCCGTTAAGGTTAAGTTTTCACTTACCCTTTTTAAGTCTTCAATCGTATTTTTAAAGGCTGCCTCTTTTCCTGAAGTAATCGCATCATACATACTTGTGCCTTCCTTATCTGCTTTTTCAATCAAGTTCTGAATTGATTTAAGACCAATTCCTCTTTTAGGCACATTGATAATACGCATTAGACTAACATTATCTTTATCGTTATGAATAAGCCGTAAATAGGCTAATAAATCTTTAATTTCTTTACGACTATAGAATCCAATACTACCTACGATTTTAAAAGGAAGATTGGCTTTTAAAAATTCCTCTTCAAAGATATGAGACTGGGCATTGGTCCTGTAAAGAACCGCAATTTCTTTTTCCTTTATACCCCTATTTAAAAGCTGTTTAATTTCACGAATAATGTAGAAAGCTTCATCTCGTTCATCGTAAGCACGGTAATAGGTAATCTTATCTCCTTCACCTTTACTACTCCAAAGATTCTTCTCTTTTCTTCCTTGATTGTTTTTAATAACCGAATTCGCTGCTTCTAGAATCGTCTTAGTAGAACGATAATTTTCTTCTAAAAGAATCGTTTTTGCATTTTTATAGTCTTTCTCAAAATTTAAAATGTTTCGATAATTAGCTCCTCGCCAAGAATAAATACTTTGATCCGGATCTCCTACCACACAAATATTTTTATACTTGTAGGCAATCATCTTTGATAAGATATATTGAGCTTGGTTTGTATCCTGATACTCATCAATTAAAACATACTGGTACCTATCTTGGTAACGTTCTAGAATTTCAGGATGTTCTTTAAATAATTCAATCGGTAACACCAATAAATCATCAAAATCTAAAGAGTTATTCTGCTTTAACGTCTTTTGATATCGTTTGTATACTTCTAATACCACTTTTTCAAAATCACTCGTTGCAAAACGTTCATAACCGATAGGTGTCATCAATTCATTTTTACATCCACTTATTTTATTCTTAATTGCATTGGGATTATACGTCTTAGGATCTAAATTTAAATCTTTTAAAATACGTTTAATAACAGTAAGCGTATCATCACTATCTAAAATAACAAAGTTATGGTCGTACCCTAATAAATTACAATTTTCGCGAATAATTTGTAAGCCAAAAGAATGGAAGGTTGAAATCTGTATATTTTTAGCCATAGCTCCAATTAAAGAAGATACACGTTCTCTCATTTCTTTTGCTGCTTTATTCGTAAAAGTAATCGCTAATATCTCATAAGGACTAATCTTTTTTTCTTCAATAAGGTAAGCAATACGCATCGTTAGAACACGAGTCTTTCCACTACCAGCACCAGCTAAAACTAATAAGGCTCCATCGGTGGTTGTTACTGCTTCTTTTTGTTCTTTATTTAATGTGCTTAAATCCATGTTATTCCCTACCTTTTCTACTAATTTCTATTATACAATAGATTATTTTTTTTTCAAAGAAAAAGTACAGGAAGCAAAAAGTATAATTTTTTTTATTATAATGACTAATTTTTTAGTAAAATCAATATTTTTCTAGAATTATATATATGGAACGTCCTAGAAGGTACTATTTCCCTTCCCGAAAGGAGGAATTCTATGAGAAGAACTGAACATTATCTTTTCTTTATCATACTCCTTTTGATTTTAATTATTTTGTTAAAAATGTAAAACCAAAAAAATAGTACCTACTTAAAGTAGGTACAAATCTCAATACGGGAAATAGTACCTATCTTACCTAGGTACGTTCCTTTATTTATTATATTAGCATTCTTATTATGTTATGTAAATAGTTTTTTAGTATTTCCAAACAAAGTCTTTGATTCCCATATTTTACAATATAAATCATTCACCCATAGAAACAAGAACAACACGAAACGAACCAGCCTGATTTCCCGCACCACCGCTCATCTCAAATTGAAACACTCCTGTGCCTTCACCGGAATGTATGGAACAACCGCCGCGAGCAAGCCATGGATAAGTAGAACTCACAAATCCGTCCCAATCTTGATACCAGCTTAAGGTTTCTGATAGTGCATGCCCATAACATACTCTATTAGCACATGCTGTTTCAGCATTGGTTACATTATATAAATCATAATATTTTTCATTTGGTAACTCTCTTCCATTAGATATTGGACCATCACTATTTAATTCTCCATTGAATCCTGAATTAACAATATTGCTCGTTCCACTTCTTGGCTTTCCATCTTTATCAGCTAGAGCGCCCATTACATATTCCCATGAACCACCATTCATATCATAGACTCCTGTAATATTTCCAGTAGTTGAGGCCTTCTGACCTTTCAAAGTTTCATAAGTGTTTGTACAAGTATCACTCCGTCCTGCACTTACTGTGTCCCCTGCTATTCCTGTTATATATTTATCACAGTTGTTTTTATATACTTCTTTATCATTTATTTCATATATATCATTTCCATATTTCCCATATTTGCTTTGAGATAGGTAGGATACTGCACCCCATTCACTATTCTTACTCATATGCGTATCAATACTTTCATTATTGTTAAATCCATATTTTATAGCATTTGTTTCTAATTTCATATTGAATGACACATAAAACATAATTGCTACTTGCACATGTTTCCATGAGATTACATTTGGTTTTATGATTGGTGTTAAAGAGGAATTGTTTTCTTGTTTTCCTTCTTGATTACTGGTTTCAAACTTTCCATACCAGAAGCCTGTTAATTTATCTTCTCCAAAGTTAAAGGCTGGATGTACTTTATATTTTTCATTACTTGCTGTATCATTAATTCCATTTAGAAAGTTAATAACTATTTCTCCTGGTTGTTCAGCTGTTCCTCCCGCATATTGATCCCCTAAATTCGTATATTTGTATTCATATCTTGGTATCCACACCCACATCGTGTTGATATCATCCATTGGTATTTTAGTTCCTGCTTCTGCTGTTTGATAACTCTCTCTTTTCTTAGTACCTACTCCATCTTCATCTAAGCCTATCGTTACAGCATTAGCCCATTCTTGTTTGTCATAATTATACCATTTCTTTGTTGTATCTGCTTTTACCCAAGAGTTTTGACTTTCATCATAGACAACTGGTATTAATCCTGTTACTAATTCAGGTGCATTAGGTTCCACTCTTTCATAATTTCCTGTAATTTCTTCTTCTGTATCTGTTATAGCTAATGTTTTATTACTTAATCCACATTTCCCATTTAATGTTACTGTCTGAGTTGTATTCGTTTTATTTATTAATTTTATGGTATAGGTTCTTGTTTCTCCTACAGATAAATTTTCTTTATCAATAAAGTCTCCATTACTAGAAGAAGCTAATACTTCTACATTATCATTTTTTAAATAAGTGATGGTTGAATGTATTGGTACTTGACTATCATTTCTTATCGTTACTTCTACTTCTTTTTCGGTTTGATTTACTAATTCAATTTGATTACCCTCTATTCCTTCTATTTGTATAGGACAAGAAAGCGTTCCTGCCACAATATTAAGTGCACCTTTCTTTTCTACTTTCGTTGTAAATATGGCATAACTAAAACCAAGAATTCCTACCACCATTAG
>CANQIE010000007.1 GCA_947623935.1 uncultured Bacilli bacterium
GGCTAATTTATTTAAATATATTAAAAATATATCTAAATCTATTTAATTTTATCTATTGACTTTTACCAGATGTTCTTATTATTTATACTTTCCATTATAGTTTATTTTTATTATAAAAACACAAAAGTTAACTAAAAAGAAACTATCTATTCTATTTTTATTATAAAACTACCCCCCCCCACGTCAACTTTTTGTTTACTTTTTTTTCACAAAAAAAGCTTATAATATCTCGTCTCTTTGCTTATAAAAAGATTTCCTTTACCGTGTATTTTTCTCTATATTTAACGATCAAAAGAAAAAAGATATACATAAAATGGTGAATATCTCTTTTATTAATAATGATAATTTTTTTGTTCCTTTATTTTATCTATGTAAAGATCAATTACCGAAGGAACATCTCCTTCATTATTGCGCAATGTCTTAGAATCGAAAATTCCTTGATCATAAACAATATCGTAATCAATACGAATATCTTGATAATCTTTTAAAACTTTTTTAAGTCCTAAGAAGGCCTCTTGCTGTTTTGAAGTTATTTCTTCGGGCATCATAAATGTACCCCTTTTTATTTTATTGGAAGTATCTAAGAAAACAATATCCCCTAATCGTGTGAACACATAGGCTGCTGTTTGAATAGGATGAGTATATTTTAATTGTTGAAGATTGGGATCATCTTTATAATGGTCTTTTAAAAAACCAATTAACGTTACAATGTGTTGCTCCTCTTCTTCTGTGGTAAGAAATGTACATTTGCCTTCTAAATCTTTTCCATCCATTGGATTTTTTCCATGAACAATAATCATCTTTAGCATAGCACTTACTTCCTAACCAATGTCTTATTATTAGATGTGATAATGCTTCTTTCTTTTAAAGCGTTATATAGGGCCTTAATAGAGTCGCTTTCATACCCATATTCCCAAATAAATCTTTTTTCACTAAGACTACGCTCTTTATTGTAAATAGCATAGCCTTCGTTATCTACATGTGCTATGATAAGTGGTTTTGCTCCATTTTGAGGAGTTTCTAGAATAACCTGTTCTTTTCCAAAAGCACTTCCTAAATAATCTACAATATAAGTAGTTCCAAAATCTTTCTTTAAAGTTTCTTTATGCTCTTCTAAATATCTAGTAAGTTCTTCCAAAGTATCAAAAAAAGCCGTATTGAGAATACCACTATAGCCATAAAGTCTTTTTATAGATGGTGGATTATTTAAAATAGCTTCTTTTGTAATATGCTTATTCATAAATACATCACCTACTTTTATTATAAACGAAAAAATCATGTTCGTCATGATTTTTCTAAAGATTCTTTGTGCGCAAGGAATCTAACTTTAAAATAGAACGGCGATAGATTTCTTGTTCAATACTAGACATGTATTTCTTTTGCGATTGAAACATCTTTTTTAATAGGCTAGAAGCTTCGTTAATTTGTCCACAAGAAGCATGGGAAAGATCTTTTTCTAAGGCATGATATTTCTCTTGATATTCAATAGATCCTGTTTCCATAATCCATTCTAGTTGAGCCATTTGCATAATTTTTCGTTTTAATAGTTCTCCCCATTCCTCTTTATACACATCTATCCTTCCTTTCTATTTTCTCTAGAATAGCATGAAAGTTTGTCTTAATTTGTCGAAAAAAAAGAATTCTCTTAAAAGAATTCTAAACAGGAATATAGGTCTTTCCCAAATACTCTACATACGTTTTAATTTTATCTTCACTCAATTTCTTCCAGTTATCTTTTTTATAGTACCAGTCGTAATCCAAACTATTACTTAAATAGCTTCCTTCATATAGAGGATTTTTAACATGATAAAGACTATATGGAATACGAATGACCGCATAATAATCATTAAATTTATAGACTTCGTCTTCTTCTTTAGAGAAAATACCACCTTCTTCACTTCGAGCATAGAAACGCAAATGGTTTTCTCTTACGACATAATCCTCTTCCCATAACGAAGCGACCTTTTTCTCATTCGAAATATCCACATTTTCCCCTGGAACAATGATTTCCCAGCCCGAATAACTTTTGACTACACTGCTGTTGTGGTGATTGCTATAAGATACTCTAGATACGACCCCATAGTACCCCATCGCATAGGCTCTTCTTCTTACATTAGACCAAGATTCATCGCCCATCATAATGCCATAACTATTATCTTCACGAATTAGTTTCACCTTTAAGCCATGTTCCTCATAACGCTTCTTTTCATAAAGAGCCTGTTCTAGATTCAACTTTTCTTCATCCATTTCTTTATTGTAAGAACCCGCATCTTCTCCACCATGTCCGGGATCAATTAAAATATCGTATTCATACGCAAAATCTTCAATATCTAGTTTAACACGATCATTAGAGTAATCAATCGTTACTAGTTTATCTTTAATATGAGCTCTAGCTATTTTTTCTAATAAAGGTCTCGTATCCGTTAGTTTTTCTTCTTTACCGGAATTTATTTTTAATTCGTAACTTCCATTTTCAAGATCTCCTAATAGAATGGTTCCTTCATACGTCTTAGCCCCTTTGGAAACACCTTCAAAACTTTTACATTCTTCTAAAGGAATAGAGCATATCTTTAATTCAAAAGTACCATTGTTAGAAGCCATCGTACCATTAATAAAGATTCCTTCATCTGTCCACTCCATCGTATTCACAAAATTCGTGGTAGGACTTAAATCTTCCTCCCATTCAGGCATGATAACAGCAGGTACCTCTTCTTCTTTACCACTAAAACTAAAAGATTTCACCACAAAATAAACAATTCCTATAAAAAGAACTGCTACTAAAATAATACGAAACCAATTTAGTTTTCTTTTTCGTCTTTTGGCCATACCCTCTCCTATTTTCTATTACTAGTATAGCACAAAATTATTTTTACAAATATTTTTTCTTCTGAAATCCTTTCATATAGAGGTGTCCGTATTCTAAAAAAATCATATAATACACTGGAACTAAAAAGGAGGAATTAGTTTTGAAAAAAGTTATAACGGGCTTAGTAGTTCTTTTTTTAATGATTGTTTTAGCATCTTTGTTCTTTCTTGATTTAAACAAAAAACAAGATAATAATTTAGAAAAAGTACGTTTAGCCGAAGTAGCCCATACCATTTTCTATGCACCGCAATATGCGGCTTTAAGTCAAGGTTTCTTCGAAGACGAAGGACTTGATATTGAACTTACCTTAGCATCAGGCGCCGATAAAGTAACAGCAGCCGTATTATCAGGAGACGTTGATATTGGTTTTTGTGGAAGTGAAGCAACGATTTATGTCTATAATGGAGGAGAAAAAGATTATCTTAAAACATTTGCTCAACTTACCCAAAGAGATGGTACTTTCTTAGTATCTAGAGAAAAAATAGATAACTTTACTTTAGAGGATTTAAAAGGAAAAACCATTATTGGTGGTAGACAAGGTGGAATGCCAGAAATGACCTTTGAATGGGCACTCCGTCAAAATGGAATTGATCCAAAAAGCGATGTCGATATCGATACTTCTGTAGCTTTTGCTGCCATGAGTGGAGCCTTTATTGGAGGTCAAGGAGACTTTGTTACTTTGTTCGAACCTAATGCAAGAAAAAGAAGTCGCTTTAGGAAAAAATAATAAGTTATTGCCCATAATAACATTTTACAAGATAGGTAACTTTATATCTTTTGGTTCCTTTGGTGTCATAGCCTCTTTTAAATTCATAAGTATGTTCTAAAATAGGTTCTTGATTATCTTTATTTTCATCCCCTTTATAAGACAAAAAGACTTTTAACTCCATCCTTTTTTTATCATTATCCATATGGGATACTATCATGCGATCTAGAAATAAACTGATAAATTTATCGAAAATAGTTTTAGATTGAACTTTTTGCTTTAAGATATTAACAAGACCCCTAGTTAAATTCCCATTCTTTTTTAACTCTTCTTGTTCTTTTTTTAATCGCCTTAAATCTTTTTCAAGTCGTCTTATTTTTTCATTAAATTGATTATTTCTTTCACAAAATTCTAAATTAGAAATACTTCCTTGTAAACTGAGTTCCAGTAATTTATCTTTTTTAGCTTTTACCTGATTTATTTCTCTCTCTATTTCTTGTATTCCGTCATCAATTTCTGTATCTTCTTCTAAAGGTCGATAGTAATTCATGAGTATTCGTGCTACTTCATTCACATCGATGTGGAATTTTGATATTAAATCGTTAAAAATAACATCTAATTCACTTTCTCTAATGTTAGGCGAATCACAAAAAGATTTTCCTTTTCTTAAATAAAGAGAACAAACCCAAGTAATATCTTTTTTGTTTTTTCTAAAAACTCTTCGATGAAAAACAGTATGATGTGTTGCACAATAGATTTTAGCACTGTACAAGTAACGGTTTTGGTAAATATGTTTATTCTCTCTCCGAAGCATAAAGTCTTTTTTTCTTTCCATTAAACGATGGTTAGCTCTATTCCACAAAACATCTTCCACAATTGGAGGAATTCTTTTTTTATCTTCGTACATAATCCAATCATCTTTAGTAAAATGTTTTATTTTCTTCGTCATATAATCAATAGTTTCACTTTTTTTTGCACAATAATATCCTTTGTATTTAGGATTTTCAATCATTCTAGAAATGGTAGAAATGCACCACTTTTTATTTTGTCCTGTTCTTATCCCTTCCCTATTTAAAATCTTTGAAATTTGCGAAAGAGATAATTTCTCTATGGCATAAAGCTCAAAGATTTTTCTAACCACTTTAGCTTCTTCATCTATAATATAGAGAGTATTTGTATTTTTATCTTTTTTATAACCATACAAGAGGTCATTTCCTAAAATTTCACCTCGTTCGATAGCTCTATTCATACCAAACTTAACCCGCTCCGACAAACGTCTTACTTCATCCTGCGCCATGGAAGCCATAATCGTAAGTCTTAGTTCTGAATCGGGCATAGCGGTATTAATGTTATCGTTTACAAATAGGACCGCAACCCCATAAGATAATAATTCTCTTGTATATCTGATACTATCAAGCGTATTTCTTGAAAATCTTGAAATTTCTTTCGTCACAATCAAATCAAATTTACCACGTCTTGCATCTTCAATCATTTTCATAAAATGATCTCTTTTAATATCGCTTGTTCCGGTTATACCATCATCTACATACCCGGGTACATAGATCCAATTAGGATTTTCTTTGATATATTGTTCAAAGTGCTCCACCTGGTTTTGCAGTGACTTTTTCTGTTCTAAGTGATCTGTAGATACTCTTGCATAATCGGTGACTCTAAGTTTGATACTAGTAAGAGGTATCCCTTTGTTTAACTCATTTCGAATGGTATATAAATCCAATTTTTTTGCTCCTCTCTAAGAATGACTTTTCACTTCTTTTAATAGAGCTTCTTCTGTACATTTAAACATTTTATAAGATATTTTATTTTCGTCAAACAATTCTCTATTTAAAGAAAGAGCAGCATTTAAAATGATTTCCCTATTTTTCGTTTTAATTTCAAAATTTCTAATAAAATCATTCTTACCCATGAAGCATCCCTCTATTTCATGTTATGAAAAGAGAAATAAAAGAATGCTTATCACAAAAAAAGAAGCCTGTTTAAAGGTTTCTTTTATTTTTACAAGATAATAATGACTAAGGCCACGATAGCTAAGATACCAATAACGATATACTTCATAATTTCTGAATCAAAGATAGAACTTTGATTACTATTAGATGAATTAGAAGTTTCATTAAATGTAGTCTCTTCTTTTTCTTCGTCTTTATTTTCTTCCTTGTTTTCTTCTACTTCAGAATCCTTTTCTTCATTTATCTCTTCCTTATTAGAAGTATTTGGTTTTTCTTCAGTACTTGGTTTCGTAGAAGCACTAGGTTTTGAAGTACTAGGATTGGTAGTAGAAGGTTTTGGTGTTGTAGTTG
Source organism: uncultured Bacilli bacterium (assembly GCA_947623935.1). Lineage (GTDB taxonomy): Bacteria > Bacillota_I > Bacilli_A > RF39 > UBA660 > Faecenecus. Next base: position 5,888 of record CANQIE010000007.1, read on the forward strand.
GTTTTACCGTTTCACTAGGAGTTGGCTTTGGCATTTCGCTTGGTGCTGGTTCCGGTGTCTCACTAGGCGTTGGTGTTGGTTCTTCACTAGGAGTTGGATCTGGTGTTTCGCTTGGCGTTGGTTTCGGAGTCTCACTAGGAGTAGGTTCCGGTGTTTCGCTTGGCGTAGGAACTGGTTCTTCTTTGATCTTTGTAGCATCTTCATATAAGTTAATCATAGCCGCAGAGGCATAAGAACCGGAAGTTTCTTTTCCTACTAGTTTGATATATTGAGCTTCAACGCCTTCTTCAAAGACAATCTCTTTCGCATTCTTTGTCATATCCCAAACAACATCGGTGGCAACTTCTGTCCAGGTCTCTCCATCCATACTGGTAAGAACAACTGCTTTGGTAATTTTACCATTGTTGGCATCTTGTCTTGGAACATATTGTAATTTGGTTAAAGTAATCGGTTTATCTACTTTAATCGTAATATATTTATCTTTATCAGAGCCATCCCATTTGGTATGCCATATCGTATTAAGGTTTCCATCGATAGCATGGCTTACTTCATTTTGATGTCCTGGTTCATCGGTTGAAAAATCTTCCACAGTAAGTCTTGAAACCGGTACATATCTTTGTGTTTTATCAACCGTATCTTCCGTATATTTTAAAGTAACCGCTTCACTTGCAAGTTTTGTTCCAGTATATCCGATACGAACCTCAACGGTTTTATCTCCAGTTAAATCAGGAGCACTCTTTTTAAATGAAGTCCAGTTTTCTTCTCCATCAAGTCTCCACTCCATGGTATCAGTTGCACCAATTACTTTGTTTTCTAAATCGTTATTGTAAACCGTTGGTGCTACATTGGATTTCGTAATATCGATGTCATAAATCGCTTCCATGGCTCCTACAATACGCACTAAGATATCGGTTTCAACATTGATAATTCTAAGCTCTTTATCACTTAACTGTTTCTTCATTTCGTTGACTCTTTGCCAGTTTTGTCCACCATCTAGACTATATTCCCAAACAACTCCGTTTCCTTCGTAACGTTCATCTAAAACAATTTGTCCTGCGTTTTCTCCGTCGAACGAGAACGAAGCAATTTCGGTATCATTTTTCTGTAATAAGTAATTCGCTACTTGTTGAGTAGGTCTAGCTTGCAATACATCTTGATCCGTCGCTTTAGAAGCAAGGGTTAAAGCATTATTTAATAAGTTCAAGTAAATGGCATGATCGGCACCCGATAAACGTTTTTCAATCAAACGCATCAAATCGTGCATTGGAAGTGGATAATAGGTTAAAGTTGTAGTAATTCGTTTAGCTAAGTTTAAGAAATCCGTACTGGTTGAATTATCATCACCTAGATAGGTATTAACAAGTCCTAACCAAGCATCGAAGTTGATGTTTTGTACTTTTAAGGCATCTTCATAGATTTGTTTTAACTTGGTACTATTATTTTTATAAGCTCCTGCCTTCATGATAATCTTTTCTGACGCTACATAGTTGTTATAATCATTCAAAGCAGCTTGAGCTAGTAATACATAACTACCTGGGAAATCTCCTACGTAAGAACCGGTTCCCCAACCATTCGGCATACGAACACTTAATTTTTCGGTCTTACCGGTTTGTCCCCATCCAGAAACATCGTTATATAGAGTCCAAATTTTGTTACCTTGACTATCTAAATTCATATAGATATAAGCAGCATGTCCTGGTTGAGATACTACACTAGATGGTACTCCATAGGTACCTATAATATTAGATCCCGTCTTGGAAATAGCTCCACAAACTCCACCTTCTTCAAATACAATCCATAATTTTGGACGGTTTTTAATACCATATTGAATTTGGTAAGTTTTACCATTGGCATCCGTATAGGTATTTAAGAAGTGATATGGATTTGGACTTAATTCTTTACGAACTGTGTTATTCCATTTTTCTCTTTGCGCTAAATCGTAGTATTGATCTTTATTGTAATCGTATCCAAAACGATACGTTAAGAACTTATACGGGTCTGTACTATTATTAAGAGTAGCAAATTCATTTAACCATAAAATCTCTTCATCATCGATGATGTTATTCATGACGAAGCGCATTTCTTCGACGGAAATATGTTCAAAGATTTCATTTCTTAATAATCCTTCATCGTGTAATTTTTTATAAATCGCGTAACGGTTAATAGCATTCGATCCATTGGTATCGTTTACATCTTCTGGAGCTCCTGTTACCCATAATCCAACATTCGCTGAATGGGTTAAGGATAGGCTAATCATCATTTTTAAATAAAGATCTCCATATTTAGGATCATCTAAATCCGCTTTATACTTCTCGTATAATTCATTTAAGATATTAATAGAAGTACCATAACTTCCGTCTGGTGTTCCTCCTAATAAGTATTCTTCCAAAATTTTCTGATCGTTCATTAACCAAGAAATGGTATCATGATATTCATTACTATAAGCAAGATAAGCTTGTAAAACATCATAACCTACGTTGTTAACAAAGGTTCTTTTTAATAAGGTATGTTCGCAAGTTTCTCCCTTACTTTCACATTCTCTAATAAGATTATCATAATAAGAAACAGGTTGTACTAAATCATCTTTCGTTGTTTTTTCTTGATAATCTTCTTTAATTAATTTAGCATTGGCATAAACGGCATCATCATACCAGTGACTATACCAACTATTACCATTTTCATATGCATAAAGTCTTAAATAGTTAGCATCACAAATATCCACTTTAGCAAATATCGCGTCATCCCAACCTTTTAAAGTTCCTGTTTTAAATTCTTCTTTCCATTCTTTACCATCTTGTGAGGTATAAATTTTAAAACTAACTCCACCATTGTAATAGGTTTCCGTTCTAGTAGCATCAACTCCAAGATAAGCTGTAAAGAAGTCATAATCTAAATCACTTACATCATAAACTAGATTTGAAGTAGCCCATGCAGAAATACCTTTAATAAAGGTTGTTCTTTCTCCATCAATATTAACGGATATAAGTTTACTATCGTTATTTTTATCTAGGCGAACATAATACCCATTTTTTACATAGGATTCATCTAGATATTTAACATCTGATAAATAAACCATCTCTTCCGTATTGTAAGATAAATAAGAAGTAGATAGTACTGTGTTAGAATATGCTTTTGCTTCACTTACGATGAATAAAGTGATCGTTCCCATGACAAAAAGAACGAACGATAATATCATTCCAGTAAATTTACAAGACTTTTTATTTTTCATAACCTGTTCCCCCTCATATTTATTGCCTATATTTTACCACAAAATAAGGAAAAAGTAAAGTTTTTCTTCTTTAACGATATAGATAGTTCAATAATAAATAAGTATCTATTTTATTATACTCAATAGCATGTTTTGATTGCAAAGAAAAAAAGTTGAATCATGTTCAACTTTTTACACTCCTATATTATCTGACTTTTTCTTTTTTAAAAGGCTTTAATATTTCTTCTATTTTCTCATAAGATACACCTAATAATTCAAGTCTTTGTGCGCTTTCCTCAAATATAAGTAATTCTTTCCTAATTTCCTCTTTCAAAGCAATTTCATAAATATTAGAAATAATCATTCCTTTAGTAGAATTTGCTTGTACAAAACCACGGTATCGCAAATTATCATACGCCTTCTTCACTGTACTAATACTTACTTTAAGTCTTTTAGCAAGGACTCTAATCGAAGGCAAAATTTCCCCTTTTCTTAAATCTCCTTTGATGATTTCTTTAATAATTTCATCTACAATTTGTAAATATACCGGTGTTTTCGAACTATAATCAATTTCTATATTGTACTTCATAGATCTCTCCTTTCTAAATTTAGGCAAATCAAACCCGTATATATAGTCGTTCGAAAACACCAAAAAAGTCAAAAAAAAAGAAACTTTTTTGGAAGTTTCTTTACTTTATTCTTATTCTGTAGCTTGTCCTAATTTAGAAAAATCTACTACTTCAGAAATAGGAACCCATTTATTTGTAACATTATCTTTTACCTTTAAAGTTTGAACACTTTGGGTAGAGTTAAGTAATGCATCAGGTTCTTGTACTTCTCTTGTTCCATATTGGAAAGCACCAATCATATAAGTATCATCTTGTTTAGACATAAATACTAAATACGTTGCTCCTTCTTCAATGGTAATATCTCCTTCAACTCTAGCATCTACTACTGTATTGGTATGATCCATACCACTTTCTTTAGCCATGTTAATTAATTTTTCAGGATCGTCTACTCCCTTAATCCATTCACTCCATGGCATTTGTCCACCAGTTCTCTTAAAAGTAATTTCTTTTTCGGTAATATTTCCCTTTAAAGTTTTTAATACTTCAAGTGTTCCTTTAGAGTATACCATAGATGGATCATTAGTACCTTCTACAACATTACTTACTTTGTCGATTGATTTTACTTTAACTAAAGCAATGTAATCATATAAGTTATTAACTACATTCATATCAGAAATATCGGTTCCCATATCTAAATGATATCCTACACCGAATACATTATCTCGTGGACTAGCAACTTTACTGTAGTCTAATTCTGTATTATTTACTTTTGCACTAATTACAAAGACTGCCACAATAACCAACAAAAAGCTTACTGGATATAATATTTTCTTCATATGCTCTCCTCCTAATATAACCTATATAAGGCATCTGTATCACAAGGTTGAACTGTTTGAACAGTTCTATACCAACTTTGTCCCATGATACTTTCTTTGTTATAAGAAACAGCATCATCGACATGAGCAAGTCCAAAAGCATGACCCATTTCATGTGCAATCGTACCTTGTACTTCAGTAGCATTTCGATTATGATTAGTATCATCATTGATATGTATGCGAGTAAAAGCATAAGTTTGGTCTTCCGGATAAACTAAATTTCCTGAATTATTAAAGTATTCAGTTAATCCAAGTACTTTCACATTTTCATTGCTTGTAAAAAAAGAATTAGGTTTGGTATAAATATCAAGCATCGTTCCTGCATTTGATGATGCTGCAACCATATTAACAGGGCTTGTCCATCCAGGATTTTCCCAGTTATGTTCGGCATTGATAATTAAATATTCATAAAATCCAGTTCCACTACTATAATCAATCCAATAAGAAACACGAGATATTCCTTTTGCATAACCATATCCGTAAACAGGAACAGTAGCCGCTTGAATAGTTTTAGGCATTAATAAAAGTATTGTAAAAATGACCATAGTAAAAAGTTTTTTTTCTTTTTTCATATTTTTCCTTCGTTTAAATACTACAAAATACTTTTTATCACCTCAATCCATATGATACAAAAAATCACTGATTTAATATTCTTTGTACAACCTCTTTTACTACATCGATAGATGAAGTATCTACTGCAACATCGAATTTTAAATTGTTTTTTTCAAATGTTACAAAAAAATATTCATTTAATTTAAGAATTTTTACTTTTTGTTTATTTATAAAACTGCTTTCAGATATATCAAGTTCATTTACAAGCTCATTATCATATTTAAAGCGAATATAGTTTGGATTGAATTCGTTTAAACAAATATCAATAATGATATGCTTTCGCTCATTTTCAATTTGATTATAAGTTAAAACAAATTCAATAATTTGATCAGCCTGATAACTTCCATAAACTTCTGAATCAACAAAAGATAAATCTTCAAAATGAAAAGCATTATATTTGGTAAATACAGTATTATCTATATTGGGATGTTCACGAGCATTATCACTCCATACAATATCAATTTTATTTGCTTTAGTATCTGAAAAATCATTAACCACAATCTTATCTTCTACTTCTGTTTGAGTAGTATTTCCGTCTCCTTCAAATTCGATAGGTCCACTAGGATTCTGATTGATTAAAACAATAGAAACTACTACAATTAAAATCACCGCCAAAGAGGAAGCTGTTACTTTGAAATAAAGATTTCGTTTATATTTTCTTCTCTCTTCTTCTAGATCATGCGTCTTTTTATACTCATCAAACTTTTGCATGATGGCCTGATAATTTTTTTCTTTATTAAACTCTTGATCAAAAAGCTCGGATATTCGTTCATTCTTAGGCATGCACTCCATCCTCCTTTTTATATTCAGATCTTATTTTATCTAGAATTTTCTTATATCTATATTTTACCGTTGACTCTTTCATCTTTAATTCTTTGGCTATTTCTCTAAAAGTTAATCCTTGATAAAAATATAAATAAAAGATTCTAACTCCTATTCTATCTTCCTTATTGATATCTTGTAAAATCTTTTTAATAGAAATATGTTCTATAATTTCATCTTCCAGCTCTTCATCTCCTGGAATCAAATTAGTATAGTCATATTCTTGTCCATCTTTCTCAAAAGTTAATGGAACATTCCTCTCCTTATCTTTATATACTTTACGATAATAATCACTAATTTTCCTGTTTGCTATACCGCGAACATAACTGCGCGCATTTAAAATTACTTTCCCTTTACTAAGATCTACTAACAAAGAAAGATATATTTCTTGTACAATATCATTTACATCTTCTATATTCGGAAGTCGGAACAAGATGTATTTGACAATATACGAATACGTTTCCGAATATAGTTTATCAAAATTATTCATGGCTGCCTCCTCGTATTTTCTAAAAATAACAAAATTTTTAAAAAAAACGCTAGAAGAGATTTAGTCTTTACTAGCACTAATTTTAAATCCACTAACAATTTTGAGGGAAAACTACTTCTACTGTTTTTATGACTTCTTATACGTTTTTACCTCTTTGCTTACATTTTAACAAAGATAAAAATAGATGGAAATAATTTTTTATAAACTATGTTTCACAATATTTTGCATGGAATAGAACTAATCATTCAAGATACTTTGGATGAATTTTTCTTTTCTTTGATAGTTCTCAATCAAGGTATCAAAATGGATATCTAAAGTATCTTGTACTAAATTAGAAATCTCTTCTTTCGTCTTTGATTTAGACATATCCTCTATCATTTCTTGATAAGGTTGGAATAAATAGATAATGCTATACTGATCGTAATTTGCAAAGATAAGTTTTTTCATGAAATCTAAAAGTAAACCCAGATCACTTAAATTATCTAAATTCATTTTATCACAAATTTTTAAAGATGTAAAAAAAGATTTATATTTTGGAAAAAGAAAAGTTATATTTTGATACATAGGAGATACAAATACTTTTTCGATGTTTGTTTTGTAAAAAGAAAAGGCCTCTTTATCACTCCAAGACTTCTTAGATAATAAAAAAGATAAATCCGCTTCTTTTAATAAAAGATTTAAGAAAAAGGGCTTAGAAGGCAAAGGTGCAAAAGTATTTTCAAAAGAACTATAGAGTTCACTTAATAAGTTCACAAATTGTTGATAAGATGATTCGGTATCATCTAATTTCATTATCACTTTATCTAACGTTTCTTCTTCCAATAATTGGTAAAGAGCACCTCTGTTATTTTTGGTGGAAACCACCTCATATAGTTTCTTTTTTTTATCTTTAATACTCATACACTTTCCCTCACCTATATGTGTTCGTTTGTATTGATACAAGCATTATAACATACTTATCCCTAAAATGCATGATTATTCACTATTTTATCGAAAAAGAAAAATTAGAGACTTCCTTTTGTTGCATTAAGAGAACCTACTGCTCTACAAGTAGAACAACAAGGTTTTGGTCATGTAGTTTCATCGATTGGTAAATTAGGAGGCGTTGTCCCATACACATCTTATAGTGCACGTATCAGTTACATTGAAGCACATAAAGATGTCATTGAAAAATTTGAACGTGCGATTCAAAAAGGATTAGATTACGTTCATAGTCATAGCGATGAAGAAGTAGCAACGGTAATCTTAGATTATTTCCCAGATACTTCTAAAGATGACTTAACGGACGCTGTTCGTCGTTATAGAGAAGCCGATAGTTGGCCAACGACCACTACCTTTACCAAAGAATCTTTTGACCACTTACAAGATATCATGATAGCATCAAATGAATTGAAAGAAAAAGTTCCTTTTGAAGAATTAATGTATCAAGTAAAATAATGAAACCGATTTTATCTATTCAACATTTGAAGAAAAACTATCATGATAAAAACGATGAAATTACAGCGATTGAAGATATTACTTTTGAAGTAAACGATAAAGAGTTTGTGGCGATTGTTGGTCCTTCAGGATGTGGTAAATCCACACTTTTATCAATTCTAACAGGACTCGATAAGGAATCTAGTGGTACTATCCAATTTGAAAAAGAAAACTTAAAAATTGGTTACATGCTTCAAAAAGACTCTCTTTTTCCATGGCGTACCATCTTAGAAAACTGTTATCTAGGTCTTGAAATCAATCATAATTTAAACGATGAAACCAAGGAAAGAGTATTAAATTTACTAAAGACCTATGGCTTAGGAGACTTTATCAACAAGTATCCAAATAGTCTATCAGGAGGTATGCGTCAAAGAGTTGCTTTAATTAGAACTCTTGCAACAGATCCTGATATCTTACTTTTAGATGAAGCTTTTTCAGCTCTCGATTATCAGACACGCCTTGCTTTATCGGATGATGTATACCGAATTATTAAAAAAGAAGGAAAAACCGCCATTATGGTTACCCACGATTTAGGAGAAGCAATTTCGATGGCTGATCGTATTATCGTCTTATCCAAACGTCCATCCAAGGTAAAAAAGGAATACATTATTGAAATGAAAGATAAAAAGAACCCTATTCATAATCGTAAATGCCCTGAGTTTAGCATTTATTATGACGAGATATGGAGGGATTTAGATGTCCACCTATAGTGAAGAACACCAACACTTCTTAAAGAAGTTAAAAAGAAGAAAAAGAAGCGTTGTACTAACACAAATCCTAATTATTGTTTTATTTCTTGTAATATGGCAACTACTTGCTTCTTTCAAACTCATTAACACGTTTACTTTCTCTTCTCCTTGGGATGTGATTAAAACGACCATTCATCTTTTTGAAACCAATCAGTTATGGAATCATATTGGAATCACTGTTTATGAGACATTATTAAGTTTTCTAATTGCCGGTATTATAGGTCTTGTTTTTGCAACACTTCTTTGGTGGTTCCCATTTCTTGCCGATGTTTTCGATCCTTATTTAACCGTACTTAATTCGCTCCCCAAAGTAGCACTAGGTCCTCTTATCATTATTTGGGTAGGAGCTAGTATGCATTCCATCATTTTTATGGCACTTATGATTTCAGCCATTATTACTATTATCAACATTTATAATGGATTTGTAAGCATCGATAAAGATTATATAAAACTTTTAAAAAGTTTCCATGCTTCTAAAAAGCAAATCTTCTTTGAACTCATTTTACCTGGTAATAGAGGAAACATCATTAATGCCTTAAAAATCAATATCAGTATGTCTTTAATCGGAGTCATCATGGGAGAACTACTAGTTTCTAAAGAAGGACTTGGTTACTTAATTATGTATGGTTCTCAAGTATTTAATATCAACTTAGTTATCACCTCTGTTGTTATCCTTGGAATCGTATCTTATCTCATGTACTATGTAATTAATTGGATTGAAAAAAAGTCTTCCTAATGAATTAATCAAAAAAGTAGTCCTTTTTTTGAACTATTTCTGTTTTGGAAATAGTTCATTTTTTTTGCCTCTTTTCCTTCTTTCATGTAAAAGACTTGTATGCTATCAAATTTATCTTTTATTTTCCAATTTTTCTTTTTCATCTATATATTGATAGTTCAATTTGTTTTGACTATTAACAACTGATTCTCCAAGTAGATTTTCAATTTCATCTCTTGTGTTTTTAGCAACTTGTCCACCAGCATGAGCAACCTTTATATTTTCTTTTAATCCTTTAGGTTTTGTTTTCTTTGCTAATCTTTTGGTTACTTCTTCACTTATATCAGTTAGAGATACTTCTAAACTATCCATGTTATCTCTAAGCGATTCTTTACGAAGACCTTTGTACTCTTTATATTCTTTATCAGTCATTCCAGACCAAGTTTTATATATTTCATTAGTTAATATAGCAAATTCTTTATTTTCGGTAATCCCATTTTCCATCCATACATCAGTAAGTTCTTTTCTATCTTGGATGCCTTGCATTCTTTTAGTAATCCATTTTTCTTCATAACCTTTGGCTCTATATAAATCTATAGATCTTTCTGCAGCTAGTGAAGGATCAAATACTTCATCAATTCTTTCTCTACCAAGTTTTGCTAGCCATTGTTTTATAGGTTCAGCATTCTTACTCGGAATTGATTCTATTATTCTAAACATACTTTCAATATCACAAACATCAGTCACACGGTATTTACCATCATTTGCTTTCAATTTCAACTGTCTAGTAATACTAGACGTTTCAAAATTTTCTTCTTTTAGTAGTTTATTTTTCAACCAATTCCAATATTTTCTAGGTTCTTTACTATCTGCTAAGATACCAACGATATCTACAACACTAATATAATATTTTTCATTCTCCTTATCCCAAACTGTTCTAATTGTTTCATTATTAAATATTTTATTTACTAAATGCATTTTTTCTTGATTCATAAATACCCTCCATATATATCATTCGTGAAAAGTTTCTAATTGTCTTAAAAAATGCAAAAATTTTTACTGGTAATATTTGACAGTAAAATTTTATCAAATTTAACACATCAAAAAAGAGCAAACTATATGAATAATTTGCTCATAAGAACAACAATTCTTTTCTAATCTAGTTTATTGTATTCCTCGTCAGTTACTTCTTCTAACCAAACGTTCTCCGTTTCTTCACCTGGTACTTCTACAGCGATATGACTAAACCAAGAATCAGGTCTTGCTCCGTGCCAATGTTTTACATTTGCAGGGATTACGACAATATCACCTGGAGATAGTTTTTGTACTTCTTTTCCTTCTTCCTCGTAATATCCATATCCCGCTGTGCAAATTAAAACTTGTCCTCCACCTGATTTAGATTTATGAATATGCCAATTATTTCTGCATCCTGGTTCAAATGTTACATTCATAAAACCTATACCATTATCTGTTTTAGCTAACATATTAATATAACTTTGTCCACTAAAATATTCAGCAAAAGCATCATTTGGTTGTCCTAATCCAAAAATATTTACTTTATCAAATTCTTCTTTATTCATAAAATTACCTCCCTTCTTTTAAAATACTAAGTTAATAATTTGTCCAATTATTAAAGAACTAATACTCCTTTTTTACATAATACTTTGCCATACATAACTATTAGAAAGTGTATAAATTAGATATAAAGTAAAAGTCGCTGTGATAACTATATATGCAATGTATATAACCCCTTTAATTGTTTCATTTTTTGTGAATTTATTTATTATGGTTTTTAGATGAAACCCTAAATGTATTAACATCATCACAATAGCAAATCTTCCAAATACATGGTGTAAAAGCATAAGATAAAGATTGCCATTGGTATTAAAATCAAATATTTGATTACTTATTAAAATTCCAAAAAGAATAGCTCCTAAATAACTAATAAAAGTTAAAATATCAACAATGTATAAAATCTTTACATTATTTTTAGTTTTGGTTATATTTTTAGTAACATTTGCTATCCATTTTCTATTAAGTATCAAATGTAGAATAACAAGAATACATATAGTTATACCAAGTATCTCATGTAATAAATGTCCTGTTATATTAGTGCTTATTAACAATATCGTAGTTATGAATAGCAATATGTCTAAAAAAAGTCTAATTTTTTTCATCAAGTCCTAAACCCTTTAGCCATTCTTTTACTGTATCAGTTTGATCTTTACTCATATCTCCCCCACGAATAGGAAGTCCGTCTAATACAGTCGCATTAGGTTCAAATTCTTTAATTGTTTCATAAGTTCCACCATCGAAAGAACCTTCATGTGTATTAAATGGAATAATTGTTTTTCCACTAAAATCATAAATATCAAAGAAAGTGTACATCATCATTGGTAGAGTGTACCACCACATTGGGTAACCGACAAATATATAATCATAATCATCAAGATTAATGTTTAAGTCTTTAAATTCAGGTCGCTCATTATTATCTCTTTCTTCTTTTGTATAATCAAATAATTCTTGACCTGTTGGATATGGTTTAACTGGTTCTATTCTTCTAATATCTCCACCAACTTGTTCATAAATTTCTTGAGCTAATTTTTGAGTATTTCCTGTTTCAGAGAAATAAACAACTAAAACTCTATCACTATCTAAAGTTGTTTTTCCAACACCACCATCTTTATTTTCGATACTACTATCTAATCCAACACTTCGACTTCTTCCAAATAGCATAAATCCACCAATGACTAAAACAACTACAATAAGGGCTGCTATAATTATTGTCATAACTTTTTTATTCATTAAATTTACCTCCCATTTTTAAAACTCTATTGTTCTGGGTTCTTCTGTAAATGATGATATTGTTGCTGTACCTTTTTCAAAGTATAAAACCTCTGTATTATCATCATTTTCATCATACATACCTCGTAAATTTGGGAAACTATCTAGCATACTTTTTTTAGCTATAACTCGATCATCTCTTTTAAGAACGCCAGTTACTCTAATCCATTTACTTCCATCTTGTGATAGTCCACATATTTCAACTTTAGGATTACTCTCAATTTGTTTTGAAACATTTTTTGATTTTCCTGTTTGAATATATAATTTATCTTCAAATAGGTTTATTGTTCCAAAAGCTCTTACTCTTGGTTGATCACCTTCACAAGTGGCTAAAAAGTATGTACCACATTCTTTTAAAAATTCATATATCTCTTTCATTATGCTGCTCCTTGACCTCCATCTACGGCAATAATTGCACCATTGATATAACTTGCATCTTCACTTGCTAGGAATGTGGCAACAGAAGCAATTTCATGAGGTCGACCAAATCTACCACAAGGAATAGTTGATTCAATGTTTTCTCTATGTTTTTTAGCTTCTTCAGGAGATAAATCAGTTACATTCCAAATATTGGTATCAATCGCACCAGGAGCAATAGCACAAACTCTAACTCCCTCATTAGCAAGTTCCAAAGCCCAACATCTCGTAAAGTTTTCAACTGCTGCCTTTGCACCTGTGTACATAGAAAGATTGGCTGATCTATGAGTTGCTCCCACAGTAGATAAGTTAATAATTAAACCTTTTGCCTCTCTAATTAGTGGTAGAGATTCAATCGTTAAATTGACTAATGCTCTAACATCTAAATCAAATGCTTTATCATAATCAGCAATCGTCATATCTTTTAAAAATTGAACAGGACACCATCCAGCATTGTTTACTAATATATCAAGACGTCCAAAATTCGTTTTTACAAAATTAACTAATTCTTTTACTTTATCATCTTTAGTAATATCTCCAACTACATAAGAAATATTGCTATTCATACTTGATGTTTCTTTTAAAGCATCTTCGCTTCTTCCAATAATTACAACTTTTGCTCCTTCTTTAGCATAATCAAGAGCAATCGATGCACCTATACCTGAGCCACCACCTGTAACAATGGCAACTTTTCCATCTAATTTTCCCATAAATTTCTCCTTCCTATACATCTAATTCTTTTTTTAATTCCATTGAAGCATACATCTTTAGTAATTCTGGTTTTGGTTCATAATATCTTTTATTTTTATCAAGTGCGTTAATTTCATTCATTTCATCATTTGTAAGTTCAAAATCAAATATATTGGCATTATCCTTAATATGTTCAGGATTTCTACTTCCAGGAATAATGATATGTCCACTTTGAATATGCCATCTTAAAATGATTTGAGCATTGCTTTTATTATATTTTTCAGCAAGTCTAGTAAATACTTCTTCCTCCCCTAGTGATTTATCACCATGTCCAAGTGGATACCACGCTTGAATTTTAATATCATTTTTAGCAAGTTCTTCTTTTAATTCTTTTTGTCCAAAATAGGGATGAGCTTCTACTTGAATAACTGCTGGTTTTATTTCACACATTTCAAGGATTTCTTTTAAAGGTTCACCTTCAAAATTAGAAAGTCCAATCGCTTTAACTTTGCCATCACGAACTGCTTGTTCCATCATTTTATAGGCACCTTTATAATCAGCACAAGGTTGATGCAATAGTAACAAGTCTATATAATCTGTATCCAATCTTTCTAGGGTTTCCTCTATTGCATTTGGATTACTGTAAACAGTAGGCCATAATTTTGTTTCTAAAAATATTTCATTTCTTGGTACTCCTGATTTCTTTATTCCTCTACCAACTGCTCTTTCATTCATATAGCCATTTGCTGTATCAATAAGTCTATATCCACATTTTATAGCATTATAAACTGCTTCCTCAGCATCAGCTGGACTCATCATAAATGTTCCAAGCCCAATAGTAGGCATTTCTACACCATTATTTAAAGTAATATTCATAATTCATCTCTCCCTTTCTATTACATTATTTTTAAGGCATCTAGCCATTCTTTAATATTTCCTAATTGATCGTAATTTTTGATATTTTCACCACGAATAGGAAGTCCAATTAGAACTTTTGAATCTGGTAATGCTTCTTGAAGTTCTTTATAAGTTCCACCATCACCAGAACCTTCATGGGTATTAAATGGAATAATTGTTTTTCCTTTTAAATCCACATTTTCTATAAATGTTCTAATAATTTGTGGGTAAGTGTACCACCACATTGGATAACCAATAAAAATGTAATCATATTTTGATACATCAGGTAGTTCTTTTATTTCAGGTCTAGCATCTTCATCTCTTTCCTTTTTTGCAAGGGACGCTAATTCATTATAATGAGCAGGATCTTTGTCGTAACTGGCTTTAGGTACAAGCTCAAATAAATCACCATTTGTAAGTTCTTGTATATCTTTTGCAAATTTTTCCGTTGTACCATAAGTTCCAAAATAAGTAATAAGTATTCTTGACATAATTATTTCCCTCCTAAAATTATGCACACATGTTGCGCAAGTTTTACATTTTCATTATAATTATATATGTAAGGAATTAACACCACACTTTAATTTTTAATGAGAAATAATTCTCAATTTTAAAAATATGTGTATTAAAGGAGGGAAGATATGGCAAATACTGATTTAAGAGTACAAAGAACAAAAAAGATTCTAAAAGATACTTTTAATGAAATGATTGTAACGACCGATTTTGAAAAAATAACGATCAAAGATTTATGCGATAAAGCTATGATTAACCGTAGAACCTTCTACTTACATTATTCTTCTATTGAAGATATACTTGAGGATTTTATTTCTGACTACACCCATGAGTATTATGATTTAATTAAAGATTTTGACACGATTGAAGAAGTGGATGAATTAGTTAGAATGTATTTTACTTATTCCGAACAAAAGGGAATGATGTTTGAGCGAATCAATACGAGTCCTAATTTTGAATATATAAGACTTCGTATGATTCAAAAAGTGGAAGATTATGCTAATAATGATAATAATTTCCACATGCTTAAAAAGTTCGATAAAGTTTCGCAAAATCTAATTCATTCATTTATAAATTGGGCTTGTGTTGGCTTGTACCGAGAATGGGTTAAAAATGGTAGAAATTTACCTATGGATGAAGCTATTAAGTTATCTGCTAATTTAATTAAAAATGGATTAAAAGCCACAGTAAAAGAGAATCGTAAGTGATTCTCTTATTTATTTAAAAAACATAGGAAGTCCATTATACATATCAATATCAGTTGCGTTCATATCGTGATAAGCACCATCTATTTGATAATAGACAAAAGTGTCTTTAAATACATCTCTTTTTAACATTTCAACCATTTGATTGTTTACTTGATCGTATCTTGCATCATTTGTACCAAGTCCTGCATATATGAAATAATCTTTATCGGTTGATGCTACAACTTTTTCTACTTCATCAACAGTTTCTTTCGGCGAGTATAATCCACCAAAAGTTTCTACATACCAAGCATCTCCAGACATTGGTAAGAAATATTTAATGTAATCTAAATCGTGTTTAAACATCCACCAAGTTGTTACTCCACCTAAACTAAATCCTGCAAATGCTCTGTGTTCTCTTGAGGCAACTAAATCTTCTTTAGAGATACTTTTGGCATAAGTTTTATAATGAGATTCAACATAAGGCATTAAAGCTTCTTCAAAGTCTAAATGGAAAGGTTCGAGTTCTAGAACACTTCTTCCCCAATCTTGTCCTTTGTTTTCAGCATCAAATGTGGCAGCCACAACAATTAAAGGTTCAATGTCTTTATTTTCTATCATGTTATCCATAATATTTACAATATTACTATATTCAAAGAAATCTCCTGCATGACCTCCCCAGCCGTGCATTAAATATAAAATGTTATATTCCTTATCACTTTTTTCATCATATCCATAAGGAAGATAGATAATAGCAGTTTTAGTAATATCATCTCCAGTTGTATAGTCTTTAGTATCATAATGAATTGTTTCTAATTTTCCCTGATGATTAGACTTTATTTTATAATTTGTTGGAATATCCTTTGCCCAACCTGTTCTTTCTGTATTCATGTTATTACCACCAGTACTTTCATTTTGTTTACTATTATCTTTATTAAATATTACAAAACCTATTAAAACTATTGCAACTAATAATATAATTACAATAATTAGAGTAACGATCTTTTTCTTCATATATACTCCCAATTTTGTTATTTTATACTATCAGTAAATGATTTTATATCACTATCACTTGCACTTGATGAGAAACGGTGTCCATCCCTCCAATTACCACCATTAGCATATCCTTCCAGTATTCTTGCACTTTCGCCTAAACCACTTGAAGAAGAAGTACAGAATGGAATAACTGTTTTTCCTGTGAAATCATTGTTTTTAACAAAGTTATCAATAGACCATGCTGCAATACCCCACCAAATTGGATAACCAATTAAGACTGTATCATAATCTTCCCAATTAGGAACATCTGTTGTAACAAGCTCAATATTTCTTAAAGATTCATCATCATGTTCTTTGGTAACTCTAGAATTAGGATCAGTCCAATCTAGGTCTTCAGTTGTATATACATCTTTTGGTATTACTTCAAAGATGTCAGCATCTAAATTTTCTGCAATTTGTTTAGCCACAGCTTCCGTATGATTTTGAGCAGAGTAATAAACAACTAATACTTTACTACCAACTGTTGCCTCATTATTACTTTCTTCGTTCTCATTTTCATTTTCGTTATTATTTGATGTTTCATTAGAAGTAGAATTATTATTTGTATTTTCATTATTATTTCTATCATTTAGGGCATATAGAGTTACAGCTCCTATAACACATACTAGAATTACTGCAATTATAATACCAATTACTTTTTTATTCATTTTTTCACCTCTACCAATTCTTTTTCTCTTTACTTGCATCTTGTTGTTCTCTACGAGTTTTTACCATATTATCAAACCATTCAACCATATTAGGATCTTGATGATTGAAGAATAGGGAATCATCTTTATTAAGCTCCTTAATCTTATTCATATCATCTTCTGATAATTCAAAATCAAATACTTCAAAATTTTGTTGTATTCTTTCATAATGAGTTGATTTACAAGCAATAATAACACCTCTTTGAATTAACCAACGCAAGATAACTTGAGCAGCACTTTTGTTATATTTCTTACCGATTTCTACTAATGTAACATTCTCGAACATATTGTTTCTTCCTTCACCAAATGGAGCCCATGCCATAATCTTTGTTCCGTATTTTTCGGCAACTTCTTGATCTTTAAATCTAGCATTCATTGGATTTGTTTCTATTTGATTTACAGCAGGAACAACTTTTCTTTCAAATAAACACATATCAGCAAGTCTATCTGGATAAAAATTTGATACTCCGATAGCCTTTATTTTACCATTTTCATATAGTTCTTCTAAAGCACGATACGCCCCATAATAATCAGCAAAAGGTTGATGTAGTAAAACTAAATCTATGTAGTCTGTTCCTAGTTTCTTTAATGATTCTTCTACTGACTTTTTACATTTTTCATAACCATAATTATCTATCCATATTTTTGTTGTGATAAATAATTCTTCTCTTGGGATACCACATTCACGGATTGCATCTCCAACTTCTTTTTCGTTAAAATAACTTTGAGCTGTATCAATACCTCTATATCCAATTTTAATAGCATTTAATACTGCTTCTTTTGTTTCAGCTTGTGGTATTTGATATACTCCAAAATTTAAGATAGGCATTTTTACGCCATTGTTTAATCGAGCATATTCCATTTTATCTTTCCTCCTTAACTCTCTTAATCCATTCTTCTATTTCTTTATTACTCGTTATTAGTTTATTTTCTGTATGATCTGTACTAAACTTTATGCTTAATTCTTTTTCCACATTTCCTTTCGTTAATTCTTTTATTTCCTTAAATGTAGAACCAAGCCATCCAGCATTTGTTGCAAAAGGATATATTGTTTTGCCACTTAAATCATACTTTGTAAGAAATGTCCTAATTGGTGGAGTAATTGTGTACCACCAAACTGGAGTTCCTAAAATGATTTTGTCATAATCGTCTAAATTGATGTTAATATCTTCTATTTCAGGTGTTTTTTTACTTTGTAGATTATCTTCAGTTTCATCTACGACCGTCCCGTAATCATCAGAGTAAGGTACTTTAGGTGTAATTTTTAAAATATCACAATTTAGTTCATCCTTAATTTTTTCAGCAATCATTTTTGTATGATTACCATATCCATAATAAATAACGATTGTTTTCATTACATATTCTCCTCCCAAAACTTTATTGCATTATTTATCCAACCTTCAGCGTTCGTTCCTTCCCCAAGTCCAAAGCCATGAGGAAGTCCTTCAAATATTTCTATTTCAGCATTTGTACCACTTTCTTTAATTTTGTTAATTCTTTGTTGCATAACACGATAATCAGCAATTCCATCACTTGTTCCAACACAATTATAAGTCGGTGGTTCATTACCTGTTACTTCAGATAGTCCTGTGTACTGCATTATGACAGCACTAGGGCGAGGATATTCTTTCTCTACAAAATATCCAGTTCCATAATTTCCTAACCATGCAGCCATTCTTGCACCAGCACTTCCTCCCCAAACAGAGTAGTCATTTACATCTACTTGTAATTCACGACTATGTTCATGAATAAAGGCGACTGCTCTTGCTAAATCTTCCATTGCTGTATTCTCTCCTGGTCTATAAATAAGAGCAAAAGCATTATAACCATTCTTTGAAAGTTCTAAAGCGTTGGGAAAACTATCATGCATTGCTCCAACATACATAAATCCACCACCAGCGTTTACAATAGCAAATTTAGCATTTGGATTACCTCTAAAGAAGAATAAACCTGTATTTTCTTTTGTCTTATCTTCCTTTTTTTCTTCATAGTCATAGATGTCATAAAATATTTGATTACCAGAATCAACTTGGTCTTTCATATAATTAACTATTTCCACAGTTTTATCTGGATTAATATAGTTATACCAAATATAAATATCTCCAACATCTTCAAGTGTCATACTTTTATCTATCGTTCTATCCACAGGGAAGATTAAATCACCAAATCCTTTAAAGGAATTGTTATTTATAACATCATAAACTAGAGTATCCTTTGTAAAAGATTTCAAATCGTTACCACCTTCCTTTATAGTATTTACTTTAGTGCATCCTGTTATTAAAAATAGGGTTAATATTATTATACCAATCTTTTTCATTATTCTATCTCCAATAACCATTTCATAATAGATTCTTCATGAGCTGCTAAACCTCCACCGCCATGTTCATCAGAGATTCCGTGAGAAGTAAAATATTCGTGATTTCGTACATCTAAAATTAAAGTCTTATCAATATCTTCTTTCGATAATCCTTTTTGCTCATATCTTTTATAAAGCTCATTGTAAGTTTCTTTAAAACTACTTGATCCATAGTAAGAATCACTTTCACCGATAAAGAAATAAACTTGAGTATTACTATTTACTAATTTTTCATAGCCACCATCCCACCTCGATGAAACAAGTAATGCTCTTGTATATAGTTCAGGTTTCATATCAAGGACAAGAGATAATGTTTCTCCACCACCAGAATAACCATTTATATAAGTATTACTAATACTATAGTTTTCTTGATAATATTCTGTAAGGAGGGTAGTATCTTCGGCAGATTGTTTTCCCCAATCATCTAATTGAGGAGCAAGTATTATCATATTAGGATTTAATTCTTTGGCTGTATAGGCAAAATCTTCATATCTTAAATTAAGTCCTACACCTTGAAAGTATAATCCTTCATAACCAGGTAAAGTTATATATAAAGGTACTTCTTCTAAACTATCAATATTAGAGGGAATATATGCACTATAATGAATATCTCTATTACTAGGTGAGTGATATACTAAATCAATTTGAAAGTCATTCTCATTCTTATTTGTCATTTCAATATATCCACCTTCTGTATTAGAATTATTTTCATTCGTTTTTTGATTTGTATCTTGTTCTTTGTTTTTTATCACAACAATAGTACCTATAACTAAAACAATTATTACTATTAAAAATAAAGATATAATTATTTTTTTCTTCATGAGTAACACCTCATTTCAACAATGTCATTTTATTATATAAAAAAGTATAAATACACCACATCAAAAAAAATACGAGAAATAATTCTCATATTTTTAAAATTGTGAATTTTATATAATCATACAAATAGTAATTTGTTGCTTATTTCTTCTTTATTAATTTTTTTTCATTTTCTTTTTCTTGATTATACTAAAGTGATTTATTCAAGTTCAAAAGCACCTGTATAAAGCTCATAGTATTTTCCTTTTTCCTTCATCAAATCTTCGTGATTTCCACGTTCAATGATTCTTCCATTTTCTAATACCATAATCGCTTTAGCATTACGAATGGTGGATAATCGATGTGCAATGACAAATACTGTTCTTCCCTCCATTAATTTATCCATTCCTTCTTGAACATCTTTTTCTGTGCGTGTATCAATGCTTGAAGTCGCTTCATCCAAGATCATAACAGGGGGATTACTTACTGCACATCGTGCTATGGCTAGTAATTGGCGTTGTCCTTGAGATAAATTATCTCCATTATCTGTAATGATAGTATTATAACCATTTGGTAATTTCTCTATAAATTTATCAGCATTGGCAAGTTTTGCTGCTTCAATACATTCTTCATCACTGGCATTTGCTCTTCCATACCGTAAATTTTCCATAATAGTCCCCGTAAATAAATTAACATCTTGTAACACCATACCAAGTGATTTTCTCAAATCATTCTTATTGATATCTTTAATATTAATGCCATCGTAAAGAATCGTCCCCTCTTCGATATCATAAAAACGATTAATTAAATTAGCAATTGTTGTTTTTCCCGCACCAGTTGCTCCCACAAAAGCAATTTTTTGACCTGGTTTTGCATATAAACTAATATTATTTAATACTTTTTTCCCTTTTACATAAGAAAAATCAACGGAATTAAATCGAATGTCTCCTTTTAATTCGATTAAGTTCTTACTTTTTGGATTTTTCCATGCCCAAATACCCGTATAAGTGGCTGCTTCTTTTAAAGTTCCATCTTCTTTGCGCAAAGCATTTACTAACGTTATCTTTCCATCATTTTTTTCACTATTTTCATCAATTAATTCAAAAATTCTATTCGCACCCGCTAAAGCTAATGCAATGGAATTATATTGTTGTGATAATTGATTAATATGCATGGTAAATCCTCTTGTTAATAATAGGAAAGAGGCAATGGCTCCCACAGATAAAGTGTTTGTTTTAATGGCAAGGAATCCTCCTAAAATAGCAATGGCTACATACACTAAATAGCCGATGTTTCCCATGATGGGCATAATGATATTAGCATAGGTATTCGCATTCGTTGTATTTTCACATAATTCTTCATTTAATTCATCAAATTTTTTCTTTGATTCTTCTTCATGCGTAAATACTTGAATTACTTTTTGACCATCGATCATTTCCTCTATATAAGCATTGACTTTGGCTACTGTCTTTTGCCTTGCAATAAAATAAGCTGAAGATTTCTTACCAATATGTCTTGCTATAATTAACATAATACTAACACCAAAAACAATCATCAAAGTTAAATATACATTTAAGGTTAACATAGAAATAAAAGATGCTAAGATTAATACGCCATTCGATACACAGTTGGGAATACTTTGAGAAATCATTTCTCTTAAAGCATCGGTATCATTAATATAATAACTCATAATATCCCCATGATTATTATCATCAAAATAACGAATAGGTAATGTTTCCATGTGTTCAAACATATCATCACGAATTTGTTTTAATACACCCTGACTTACATTAACGGTTAATCTGGAATATAACCATGTTGTAAAAACTCCAATGATATAAATCACAGCCATAAATCCAATGGCTTGAAATAAAGAAGTATAGATAGGATTTTCGACACCAATTAAGGGAGTAATATAGTCATCTATTAATGTCTGTAAAAACAATTGACCATATACATGACAAATAGAACTAATAATAATTGCTAAAATAATAACCACTAACTGTTTTTTAAATCTTGAAAGAATATATTTTAGCAAACGTAAAAGGGTGTGCTTTTTGCCTCTTTTACTCATCAGAATCACTTCCTTTTACTTGAGAGTAGTAAACTTCTTGATAAATTTTGTTATGTTTTAATAAGTTTTTGGGTGTATCAAAAGCGGATACTTTTCCGTTATCTAAAACAATAACACGATCACAATCTTCGACACTGGAAATTCTTTGAGCAATAATGATTTTGGTTACCTCTGGAATGTATTCACGAAACGATTTACGAATCATGGCATCGGTTTTGGTATCTACAGCACTCGTTGAATCATCCAAAATAATAATTTTGGGACTTTTTAGTAATGCTCTTGCAATACATAGTCTTTGCTTTTGACCACCACTAACATTGGTTCCACCTTGATCAATATAAGTATCATATCCATCTTTTAGTTTTGAAATAAATTCATTACAACACGAAATTTCGCATACTTGTTTTATCTCTTCTAGCGTTGCATCCTTTTTTCCCCATTGTAAGTTTTCTTTTATCGTTCCACTAAATAATACATTTTTTTGAAGAACAACAGCAACGGAATCACGAAGAACATTGATATCATAATCACGCACATCTTTCCCTGCCACTTTAATACTTCCAGAAGTCACATCATAAAGCCTTGGAATTAAATTAACTAAAGTACTTTTACTAGACCCAATTCCACCAATAATACCAATCATTTCTCCAGATTGAATCGTTAAATGAATATCTTTTAATACCGGTTTATCTTTTACATAAGAAAAACTCATATGATTAAACGCTATTTCACCATTTTCTACTTTTTTAATAGGCCTTTTTACGTTTTGAATGGTTGGTTTTTCTTCTAATACTTCTATGATACGTTCCATTGAGGGGATTGAAATAATACAGGTTACATAAACCATAGATAACATCATTAAGCTATTTAAAATTTGTGCTGCATAAGTGATAACTCCAGTTAATTCTCCTGTACTAAGTGCACCTTGAACAATAAATCTAGAACCTAAATAAGAAATAAGAATAATAGAAGAATAAATGCATAAACGCATAATTGGCGTATTGAGTGCTACTAATTTTTCGGCTTTCATAAAATATTGATAAATTTTATTAGAAATACTTTTAAACTTTGAGATTTCTGTATCTTCTTGTACATACGATTTTACAACACGAATGCCTCGTACATTTTCTTGTACTCTATTATTTAAATCATCATAAGTATGAAAAACCCGCTCAAATAAGGGATGCGCTTTATTGGCAATATAGAATAATAGAAATCCTAAAATAGGCGCAATAATTAAAAATATAAGCGCTAATTTAGCATGAATAGTAAATACCATCAATAAAGAAAATAAAAACATCATAGGAGCACGAATGGCAATTCGAATTAACATTTGATACGTCATTTGTACATTATTTACATCTGTAGTAAGACGCGTAACTAAACTAGAAGAAGAGAATTTTTCAATATTTTCAAAAGAATATTCTTGTATTTTATAATACATATCGTGTCTTAAGTTTTTAGCAAATCCGGAAGAGGAAATCGCTGCAAATTTTCCAGAGAACCATCCAAATAGTAAAGAAAAAAGGGCCACCAAAACTAAAATTCCACCAATCAAAAATACAACATTAAGATTTTGTTGATTAATTCCATCATCAATAATTTTAGTCATTAAAATGGGAATTAAAACATCTAATATGACTTCTAATGAAATAAAAACAACAGTTAAAATACTGGATAATTTATATTCACGAACCGATTTTAATATCTTTTTTATCATAAAAAAAACTCCTTTTAAAAAGTATTTACTCGCCTTAACTATTATATCATTTTTTAGATTTTAATCTATATTTTTCTTCTAAATATGAATAGGGAAGATTATTTTGATCACTAATGACGGACTTACCCAGTTTTTCCTCTAGGTTCTCTTTCGCTACTTTAGAAACATTGCCACCCATTCTAGCTATTTTTTTATTCTGCTCTAATCCATAAGGTTTATGCTCTTTAGCAAGTTCACGAGTTGCAATTTCTCCTAGATTAACAAGAACTACTTCTACATCCGTCATATGATCTCTTAATGATTCTTTTCTAAGTCCTTTATAAGCTTTATATTCATTTGCTTTCATACCAGACCATTCTTGATATATCTCATTAGTAAGTATCCCATATTCATAATCTTCTGAAATACCTCCCTCTTTCCAGATATCCGTTAGTTTATTTCTATCGAGTATGCCTTTTAATCTAGTTTCAATCCACTGATTAGAATAGCCCCTTTTTCGGTAATAGTTAATGGCTCTTTTAATAGCAATCTCCGGATCAAATACTTCATCAATTCGTTCACTACCTAAGCTAGCGAGCCATAATTTAAAAGGCTCCGCTTTAGGGCTAGGAACGGATTCAATTAATCTCAAAATTCCCTTTGTATCCAGAACATCTGTTAAATAATTTTTTCCATCTTTTTGAGACTTTAATTTCAGTTGCACGATTTTTTCGTGCAACTCACTACCTTCATTTAATAATTTTCTTTTTAAGTCACTCCAATAGTTTCTGGGTATATTGGCATTTGTTAATGCACCAATAACATCTACTACACTAAAATAGTAATCTTCTTTTTCACTATCCCAGACACTTCTTATTTCCTTTCCTTCGAATAGATTTGATATTGTTTTTAATTTGTTTTGATTCATACAAAACCTCCCTTCAATTTCATTATAAAATATGAAACAAACGTTTGACAACATCTTTTTTAAATAATTTTGCTAAAAAAAAGCAAACCTACTATAGTTCGCTTCAAAAATTTTATGATTGTTTTTTTAGTTCACTTTTTAATAAAAAAATTCCTAAAATAAAAGATAAAACATCGGCAATGACGGCACTCCACAACATGACAACTACACTTTGACTTAATGATGCAATAATGATGATAGCAGGAACAAAGAATAAAACATCTCGAGCAAGTGCAAGAAGCGTGGATTTAAAACTCGATCCCATCGACTGTAATAAGATGGATAAAGATTTAACTAGGCAAGTTAAAATAATGCCACCTAAGAAAATTCTCAAACAGTATTTTGCATATTCTAAGTATTCAAAAGAATTACCACTTCCAAAAATGTTGATAATCAATGTAGGGAAAAATTCAAAAAGAACAAAGGCTATACAGCCAATAATCAAATTGGTGATTAAAATGTACTTGATGGCATCTTTTACCCGGTCGATATTTCCCGCTCCCATATTGTAACCAATGATAGGCATTCCACCTAGTGATACCCCAATCACAATCGATACCACAATACCAAATACTTTCATACAAATTCCAATCACAGCAAGCGGTGTTACAACACCATAGGCTACCCCAGAACTAGCTAAAGTGGTATAGCCATATTTACCGACTAAATTATTAGCAACGGCAATAATTACAACGATAGCTAACTGGGTAATTAATGAAGCCAAACCAAGTGATAGAGACTGCTTACTTATTTCCTTATCCAACTTAATAGATTCTTTATTAATCTTAAATGATTTTGCTTTTCTCAAATACAAGATACTTGCAATAAAGGTGAGTACTTGACCAATAACAGTAGCAATGGCTGCACCTTTAACACTCATTTTGAAAACAAAGATAAAAATAGGATCTAAAATAATATTCGAAATAGCACCAATTACCGTTGCAAACATGGCGTACTTTGGACTTCCGTCACTTCTTATCGAAGCATTTAATCCTTGACCAATAATATAAAAAGGAAGGCCATAACAAATAATTCTTAAATAATCTTTGGCATATTGATAACACTCCACTTCATTTGGATTACCTCCAAAGATACTTAATATTTGCCTACTAAAAACAAGACCTAAAATCGTTAATACAATCGATATAAAGATAAGTAGTATCAAGCCATTACCAATCGCTTTGTTGGCCTTTTCTTCATCCTTGGCACCTTTGGCTAAATTGAATAAGGCTGCTGCTCCATCTCCTACTAACAAAGCAAAAGCAAGTGCTATTACGGTAAAGGGATAAACAATGTTAGTAGCTGCATTCCCAAAAGCACCTGCTTCACTCCACCCAATAAAGATTTGATCCACAATATTATAAAGTGCTGCAACAATCATACTGATAACACAGGGAATCGCAAATTTCTTAATTAATTTGGAAACTTTTTCTTTTCCTAAATCCATTTTTTCCATATAAAATCCTCCTCTATTTTTAAGCACAAAAATACGTAAGTCCTTCTTCAATTGGACTTACGCATTATGCTACTCATTGATAAAATTGACTTGGATTTTTTGCTTAACGAAGTAATTGTAACACGTTTTTTCATTTTTCGTAAGCATTTTTTTATTTATTTAAACCAATATTATTTAAGTTTAAATCCTTCTTTAAAAGCGTCTCCTACTCTTTCTTCTACTTTGTAATATCCGTGCGTATAAGGATCAAAAGCAATAGCAGACAATTTTGTAATATCTACATTTTCTCCGTCCATAACACTTTCATCAACACTGGTATTTACGACCTTTCCAAGAACACCACAATCGCCGTATTCTATAAATTCACATTCCATACAAATAGGGAATTCATTGATAATAGGTGCATCAACGTTTTCAGATTTTGTTGCAGTTAACCCACTCTTTTCAAATTTATCTGGGGTATTGTTTCCTGATACAACACCAAAATAATCCGCTTCGGTCACATGCTTGCTATCGGCAATACTAACGGTAAATGCTT
Organism: uncultured Bacilli bacterium; assembly: GCA_947623935.1. GTDB lineage: Bacteria > Bacillota_I > Bacilli_A > RF39 > UBA660 > Faecenecus. The sequence continues at coordinate 33,078 of CANQIE010000007.1, forward strand.
TTCTTGCTTTAATGTTTTGAACCGTCTTATGTGTTTCCGTCAAGTTTAAAATGACTTGATCCCTTTCAAACATCGTTCCCCAAGCAGCATTCATAACATTCACAGTGCCATCCTCATTGTATGTTGCAATCATTAATACGGGCATAGGGAATATGCCTTCAGTTGTTTTAATATTTTTTCTCATACTTTTTTTCCTCCTATTAGTTATTTTATCATAATTCATATAAAACAATGCTATTTATCTTTTATTTAATAGCGGTAATTCCATAATATCTTCTAATTAATAAAATTCCTCTATCGGTGGTATGTGACTTAATATATTGATCTAATAATTCCATATCGATAGTTAATTCCAGATTGCTATTTTCTCTTTCTTCAGAAAAATCAAGCAAGATAGGGGTCTTTAACAATAAAGCTAGTAAATCTCCTTTCGTCTTGTAATATTCTCTTACATGAATGGGAACTAGTTCAACATTTCTAAATCCAGCTTCTAGTATGTTTTCATAATCAATTACACTAATGGGTTTTACATCATTATAGGCTTGCCCTTTATGAAACAATTTCTTTAACTCCCAACAATCGAGTTTATCAACTCCTCTTAGGATTAACAGACCATCATCTTTTAAAGTATCATATATCCCGTTTGCATCAATACAAGTATGTCTTGCCACGACGATATCAAAATAGTTCTTTTCAGTAGTCATTTTTAAATTATCCATTTGTTTAAAAGTAATATTTTTTCGACCCGATTTCTTTAAATTATCGTTTGCCGTTTTAATCATTTCACTCGAAAAATCCGTTCCTATGATTTCTTTTACTTCTGGAAAATATTTGACTACTTTTTCTCCACCACCAGTACCTAAATCGAGTATTCTAAATTCTTTATGTGCATTTTTATTTAAAATCTCATACATATCCCAATTGGTTAAGGATTCTTTTTCGTATTTAATGTCACTAAAATCCCAATTTTTAACTTGATTATAAAAATCTAATTCATTTTTACTCATTTGATTTCATTTCCCTTTTGTTTTAATATTTAATAACTAATCATGATTTCTCGATACAAACCTTTATCGTAAACTTTATAGGAGTAGATAAATAAATCTCCTTTTTTATAGCCATAAGTATGGTTATATTCCATTTGCTCAAATGCACTTAAATAATTATCTATTTCCTTTTGCAAATCTCCTTTTGATCTCAAAGAATAAAAGATATCCGTAAACATACAGCATTCTTCTTTAAAATAGGAATATTTTGGTATAAAAATTTCTTGATTGTTCATCCCTATATAACTTGTATTAAAAAAAGTTTCATTTGTTGATAAAAGTATAAGTATCCAAGATATAAGGGCTATTACACTTGAAACTATTAATATTATAATTATTTTTTTCTTTTTCATAGACTATTCCCTTCTATACCAATTGAAAATCTGTAAAAAAAAAATGAGCAACCAAATTCCTTGATATACTCAAATTATAACACGTTTATAAATGTAAGCAAAATAACTTAAAAACACTTTTTAAAATTCCTTTTTTAACTCTATTCGTAACGATATTCTATAAGAAGCATAAACCATCACGATTGAAAAGAGAATGAGGACAAGCACTATATAATTATTGATAAAGGATAAAACTCCACCGACAAAAGAAAAATCAATATAAGCAGCAAGTAAACTTACGGCAAGCACTACGCCAAAAACAATTAAGAAAATCCATATTCTTGCTTTCTCTACCCCAAACTTATAAATGACGGGATACATTACAGATAAAACAAGTAAGGTCCCAAAAAGAGTACCCAACATCGTTGATAAAATTTGTTCATAGTTGATTGTTTTGGTGTTCGCATAAGCAATGATAAAAGATAAAAGAAGAGTTACTAGAGAAACCACTAAAATCATTAAAAGAGTTGCAACATATTTGGCTTTTACACTATTTCTTCTACCATCCGGAAATGATACCAAGTAAGCATCCCACTTATTATAAGAATCATAAGTAAAAGTGGAAATCATAATCATAACACTTATAAACGGAAGGAAAAAGGAAACATCCATTTCTCCAAAGAACCCCATTACCACATATAAAATCAAAAGAAGTCCTAACGTTTTAAAATTGCTTTTAATCATCGCTAAATCTTTTTTAATAAATCCTATCATGCTTCTTCCCCCTTAATCATTAAAACCATTAAATCATCCAAGGTAATTTTATCAACTACCTCGATCGGATACTTTTTCTTGAATTCTTTTCTATCTTCGACCAACACTTCATAAGCATATTTCGTTTTGCGATACCGGATATAGTCTTTTTTATGAATGGTTTTAAATTCCTTTTCCGTACATTTCGCAATGCCATAATGATCTAATAGTTCATCTTTAGTTTTCGATAAAAGAATACTTCCATTGTTGATAAAAGTGATGTAGTCCGCAATATGTTCCAAATCGGTGGTAATGTGACTCGATAGTAAAATTGAACACTCTTCGTTTTCAATAAAGTTTTGAAAAAGGTCGATGACTTCAGCTCTTGCAATCGGATCTAATCCCGCTGTTGGCTCATCTAAAAGTAAAAGTTTAGGATAATGTGATAAGGCCGTTGCAATTTCTAGTTTTTTACGCATTCCTTTTGAAAACGTTTTAATTTGCTTGTTGGTAAGTAGAGCAAAATCTTTCAAATAAGCATAAAAACGTTTTTCATCCCAATTTTTATAACTGCTCTTCATAATGCTATTTATATCGTAAGGTGTCAGTATTTCAGGAAAAAACATATCGTCTAAGACGACACCAATATTCTCCTTTATTCGACCGTCCTCTTTCCGATTATTTAAACCAAAAATTTCTATATCACCACTATAATTTTGAATTATGTTCAGTATTGCTTTGATAGTTGTCGTTTTTCCTGCTCCATTTTCTCCAATAAACCCCATAATCATACCTTTAGGTAAAGTAAAGGATACATCCTTTAATGCAAAGTTATCGTATGTTTTACTAAGGTTCTTTACTTCTAAAATATTTTCCATTGTTATTCCTCCTCGTATAAAATCGTAACCATTTCATTAATCGTCCTTTTAGGAATTTGATTCTTTTTAGCTAAAGCGATTGCTTGATTTAAAAATCCTTCAATTTGATTTAACTGTTCCTCTAGAATAAGTTCTTTATTAATAGTTGCTACATAGAATCCTTTCGAAGGAATGGTTTTAACATAACCTTCTTTGACTAACTCTTCATAAGCATTCTTAGTCGTAATCACACTACAACGCAAATCTTTAGCTAAGGTTCTTATGGAAGGTAGTAGCTCATTTGCTTTTAATTCGTTGGCAATGATTTTCGCTTTGATTTGTTCTTTAATTTGTTCATATATAGGAACTCCACTTGAATTACTAATAATAATTTCCATAATTCACCTCTTTGTATATATTGATTATATACAGTATATACAATTATGTCAACATAAATTTTTAATCAAAAAGATCAATCATTCAAAGATTGATCTTTTTTCTTTTATTAATCTATTTCACTAAACGATTTTAATATTTTGCCACTTACCGCATCGATATAGTACTCGTAATCAAGATATTGATAATCGAAATTTACTTCATAGACCGTAGCATTGTACTTTCTTTCTAATTCTACTTCTAAATCGTATACATCATTTCTTGTCAATTTGATATCTTTTAAAGCAATGTCAATGGCTTCATCTTTTGTAATATAATTATTTGTATTTTGATTGGTATTGGTATTATTATTGAAATCATCGTTATCATAGTTGGTGTTAGGTGTATCAATATAACCATTATTATTAGAAGTATTCTCACCTCGTTCATAAAGATTTTCTACCTTCATAAATAAGAAGATGCATCCTATAGTTAAAAGTACGATAATTCCTATTAAAACAACAATGAGTAATTGACTGTTATTGTTATTATTCTTTGTCATGACAACCATCCTTTCTTTCTAATTATATCACAAATGAACTTGTTTACCACTTGTACAATATCTATAAAAGTCTTCGGTGGATAAACCATATTTTGGTTTTTGATAACAATATAGAAATAAGTTCCCTTCTTGGTAAGCATCTAAATCCCCAATAAACTTTTCTTTGACATCTTGAATTAAATCTTCATATGAGGCATATTCATGAATCCCTCTATATTTTTCCCAAGCATGTTCAAACCAATACACTTTATTCCCTTTTTCATAAACTAAAAAGGTATGAGTTGGAGATTGAGCATGATCATCATAAACTAGAAAATAAGTAGTAAGCGGGAAAGCAGTATTTTTAAAATAATATCTTTCTAGTTCTACTTGGTCCCAACAAACACCGAGCTTACTTTGTATTACTTCCCCAGGTGATTGTAATTTATAAACACCCGCAAACAAATCCATATCTTCTAGATGTCTATCTCCTTTTTTATCCACCCATCCATAAGCAATAGCATCCATCAAAGACGTAATAGCTTCTTCGTCATAATAATTCCAGAGTCCTAGTTGTCCTTTTGCCTTGATAGGTGCTTCTAAAGGTTCAATATGATCTAATATCCAAGCATAACGTCCTACTTTGTAATCACCGCATAGGTATTCTTGAGGATGATTCTTTTTAATATCTAAAACAAATTCTTCTGTCATGTAAATACAATCTACTAATTCGCATTTCGCAATAATAGACCCAAAATGAAAGGAACAAGATCCAACCAATTGCATTAACTTTTTATGACACAAAACTTCTTTGGATATTTTTGTTTTACTAGCATGAATATATAAACTTCCTCGATAATTGGTCTTAAAACTCCTTGTTTCAATTCGTTTTTTCCCATTTTTTATCAAAGAAGCATATGGTTCTGTTAAACTCAATACCTTCATACAATCCCTCTCATTTTCTAGTATGATTTTATTATAACACGATTTTATGGTTTCTTTTGTAATACTTTGAAAGTAGTATCTTTTTTAGTTAATACTTGCTCTTCTAGTGAAGATATCGTAGCCGCATATTCTTTTTTAGCCTTTTCATCTTGTACTAAAATACACGTGTCCAAGACTTCTCCATCTTTCCAAACAAGATACCAATTATCCCCTAAAACAAGGGTATTTTCTTGAACTAATTTTAAAGGTATATATTCTTCTCCCTTAAAAAAGGCACTTACAGCTCGAATTCGATTTACTTTTTTCTCATCCCGTGAAGTCGGATTCAAAACAACTTCTACTTTATTCCTTTCACGTTCATAGACGGCCGGAACATCACAAAGATTTACTTCGTGAAAACGAACACTTCCTCTTTTCTTTTTAGAAGCCATACAGACAAGTTGATAATCTCCATAATCGGTCGTAAACCGTTTATTAAAACGAGCATCTTTTAGATTCTTGGTGGTTCCTACAAAATCAAGCCAATCTTCACTTTTGGTATCCACTAAAGAATTGGTAATTTTAGCAAAAACATCCCCTGCTACATTAGAATTCATATAAGCTAATGTATAACTTTTATTGACAAAAACAAAATCGATTTTTATCGCTTCCAAAGGATTGTTTTGAGAAATTGTTACGATATCGTTACAAGCTTTTTTGAAGGTCTCGATAATATCTTGTTGTTCATTTTGAGAGGAACCTCTATAGAGTCCATTTTTATCATAAATAGTTCTAAGTTGATTGATGAGAACACAGTTCCCATTTCGAAAGCCAGATGCTCTTGCAATAAAGTTTCCAAAATAATCACAAATCTTAATGATAAATCCATTTTTATCCAAAATACAATAATGCATAAAATCATTGTCTGTTCCATCCGGTCTAAAACAAGAATCCGTATTAATTCCAGATAATAATGCCGTCTCATCTTGAGTATCGTAAAGTGCATAACTATAATTTCCATAATGACCCTTGATATAAGGAACAGTCGATTGGCTTCTTAACATTCCTTGACTAAAAAGCCTTTTGGCACGATCTACTATTACTTTCTCATCTTTATTGGTAAAATCGGTATTAAGATACAATTTCTCAATCACGTCCTTTCCTAAAATAGCCATATCCTCCCTACTACAACAACTACTAATTGCATTGATTAAAAGAACATCGCTAAAATGTTCCAATGAAAGATTACTGTCCTTGGCAAAGGTAGTGATTTGATACATATTATGAATTAATTTTTGATAGTTTCTAATATTATTCTCTTTATCCTCCCCACTAAAAAGATTGCTTTTAGAGACAAATAACATTATCCATAATAAACCATTATTTACAAATAATTGTCTTGTGTTCTGATAAGCTTCTTCATCTACAAAACTCTGTTCTTGTAAAGGTGTAAGTGCATTTGTTTTGAACCTAAAAACTTCTAGAAAATCAGATAGATTAAACATGCTATAAACTTTTTGACTATCAAAAATATAGTACTCATCACTCATTGGAATTCGTTTCTTTACATAGTTGACGAAATCTAAAGGAATCGATTCATCTACATCCAAAGTATGTGCTTTTAAAATAATTTCTTTACGTAGATTTCGAAAAACTCTTTCCCATTTTTCATAATTAAGATTGTCTTGAGATAATAAGAGTTCATCATCTACTTTCATATCCACTTTATAGGTTTTATCTTTTTCATCAAACGTAATAAACGAACGATAATATTTCACTTCGTCTCCATCGTATGAAATATAACCACTATTTAAACGATTTGTTAATTTGATAGTCTTTTTATACGTTTTATAGGTGTCATAATAAGAAGGTTTTGTAACAATTTTACTTAAATCCGTTTCCTCCTGTAGGATAAAATAATCGATCATGGAAGAAAGAAGAGAACTAGAAACAGAGTCCTTTTCTTTATCAATAAGTTCTTGTAAAAAAGACATTAACGCTTCATCTTTTTCTTGATAAAGTGCTTTTAAATATTGTTTTTGCTTTTGATGTTTTATCTTTTTCTTTATATCTGGATGATCTAAATTTAGATTAAAGTAAGGTAAAATCCATTCTCGTGCTTTCATTCTTTTCTCTTTCTTATAAACCTCCTTACTCTTGGCAACATAAAGTGCTGATAACTTTGCAATCGTATTTTGATACAATTGGATAGATACAACTTTATTTGGATCATCTCCATGATAGATTACAAAATACTTTTTCATAGCATCCACTAAAAGTCTTCCTTTTTTTCCAAGTACAGATTGCATTTGATCTAAAAAAGAAAGATGTAAAAGAGCTTCATCAAAAACAGTATTGTTTTTTAACTCCGTACATATTTTACCAAATAGATTTTCATAATCATTGTGATGCTCACTTCGATATTTTTTATAATCATCTTCAATCGATACATCAAAAAGAGCATTAAACGTAGATAAAATAGGAGGCGTGATTAAAGCTTCATGATAAAGATTTATTAAACGAAGCCAATAATCTGGACTAGCAGTTGGATTTTGATAGACGTACTCAACAGCCTGTTTTAAATGAGATAAGTCAAGTAACCTGTCTAATGTAATATTTTTAATTTCTTCATCTATATTGTTTTGTTCTTCTCTATTGTTCATTTTTACTACCTCTTTACTACTTTATTTTATTTCTTTTTTCTTTTGATAAACATTTCCTTTAGTGGTGACATCCTTAGTTACGCCATAGATTTGATCTAGATATAAAGAATATGTATTATCTATTCCAGGCAAAGGATAAACTTCTTTTAAAGGAAATCGTTCCTGGTAATCGAAATAAGGCACATGTTCATAATCTTGAAGCATTTTTTCTACTCTTTCAATGTTATGCTCTAACTCATGAAAAATAACATATTCCCTTTTAGAATGTTCATGATAGTAACCACAACTTAAATTGACAGATGCAATATCCCAAATAGGACCTAGAATAGAAATATCACTATAGGTCCCAAATTGCTTGTCAAAACCAAACTGTTTTATATAATCCATAAATTGTGTATTACCACAATCGTAAAAGACCATATCGTTACTTCCCATACGATCAAATTCAATAATGTACTTGACATTGGGCTTCGCTAATATATCGACGGCGCTTTGAGCACCTATTAAACCCATCTCTTCACCTTGCGTAAATAAAACAGAAGGATTGTATTTTTTTAGTATTTTTAATAACGCATAAACTCCACATCGATCATCTGCTCCAATTCCACCAGTGAAGGAAAAAATCTTATCTTCCGATTTCTTATAATAAACTTCTCTAGGAGGATTTTCAAATACAGTATCCATATGCGCTACTAATAAAATAGGAATTGTTCCTTTAGCATAAATAAAATCTTTACGCCAATAAGGTTTTTTCTCCATCTTTTTTAATTCTTTATAAACTTCTTTTTTTAATTCTTGCTCTGAAAGTTTACAAAGATATGCTAGATACTTCATTACTACCCCTCCAATCTACTTCTTTAAAGTTGGCTCTTATTTTAGCATAAAAGAAGGATTTTTTCAAGTAAAACAAGCATTTCTGTAATCGTTTTGTGATAATGTCATGTTAAATCATTTTTTTAAAATGTCAGTATTCGTATATAATAAACTCCTTGAG
>CANQIE010000008.1 GCA_947623935.1 uncultured Bacilli bacterium
TCCCAGTAGCTCAGCTGGATAGAGCAACGCCCTTCTAAGGCGTCGGTCGGGGGTTCGAATCTCTCCTGGGACACCATTAGCTATCTCACTCTTATTTGAAAGAGTAGATAATAAAGTAAAAGCGTGCTTGTAAAGTGCACGTTTTTATGTATAATGTATTTGTACAAGAAGTTTGCATACAATAAAAAAAGGAACATTCAATGTCGCATGTTGAGTGTTGCCGATAAAATTGGGCATCACCTAAATCATTGCTGAGTTAGGTGATTCTTTTATTTTAGAATTACAAAGAGTAAAACTATGAGTAAAAGGATAATGATGATCAAAGAAAAGATTAATAAATCTTTTTTTATAAATAAACTGAAAAGTTCTAGAAGGCGTAAAACCTTCTTTTATTTTGGGTAAAAATAGAGGTATAATAGAGATAAGTTCTAACAAAGATAGAGGGTGAATACATGCTTGAAGATTACATAGATAAAGAAGTTCTTTATATTGTTAAAGATCAGCATAAAGAAAAAATAATTGAACGATTAAGTAGAAGTACATCTTTAGTAAAAATGAAAGTACTATCTTGGAGTGAATTTATAAAGAATTATGTTTTTGATTATAATGAAGAAGCATTTGTTTATCTCTATCAAGTAAAAAAAATAAAACCAGAGATTACCTCTATCTATTTAGAAAATATGTATTATGTAGATACAAATAAAAAATATACTTCTTTTAAATTAAATCAGTTAAAAGAGCTAAAAAAAGAATTATTTGCTAAAAACTTATTAAAGACAAATCCTTCTTTTTTAAATCTTGTAAAGCGGAAAAAGATTTTAGTAGATTCTTATACATTAGATGATTATAAGAAAAAACTTTTAAATGAAATTTCAACGATTACGGAAGTAATTTATTTAACGCCTCCTAAAAAAGAAAAGAATCTTCCTTTGGTATATCGTTTTGATACGATGGAAGAAGAGGTACGCTTTGTTGCTCGTTCGATTACAGAAATGCATCTAAAAGGAATTCCTTTTTCTAAAATGCATTTATTAAATGTATCGAATGAATACGATCATGTTTTAAATCGTATCTTTTCTTTTTATCATATTCCTATCGAAAAAATAAAAAGAGCTTCTCTTTATAGTTTGCCTATTGCCCAGGACTTTTTATCTTTATGCGAAAAAAGTAAAACGTTTGAGGAAGTGTTTACTTCTTTAGAAAAGGATAGGAATCCTTATTTTCAAGACTTAATTCAAATAAGCAATCGCTTTTCTTTTTATGAGGGATCGGTTTCTGATTTAGTCCCACTTTTAAAAAGGAGCCTTCAAAGTACTTTTTTTGAGGAAGAAGAGGCAATAGAGAAAGTAACGGTCGATGAGTATTATTTTCCTTATCAAGAAGATGATTTTGTTTTTCTTTTAGGATGCAATCAAGAAAGTTTTCCACCTAAGTTTAAAGATAACAGGTTTTTAGGAGAAGAAGAACGAAGTGAACTAGGATTTTCTTCGATATTAGATAGAAATAGACAAGAAAAAGAGCATCTTTTATCGTTTCTTTATAGTCTTTCTACACTTACGATTACATACAAGTTAAAAAGTGCTTTTGCTCTCTTTTTTCCCTCTTCTATTTTGGAAGAAGAATATCTTACAGAAAAAGCCCCAGATAAAAGTGATAAATTCTATAGTCATTTAGATGAGGCTTTAGTTTATGCTTCTTTCATGGATCGTTATATTAAATATAATGAAAAATCTTCTTTACTCGATTCCTATTATGCTCATTTTAAGGAGATTCCGTACCGTAGTTATCAAAATGATTTTACGGGAATTTCGAGCGAAAAGTGGAATAGGGAAAAAACGGAAAAACTTCATCTATCCTATAGTAGCATCGATCAGTTCTTTCGTTGTAACTTTCGTTATTACGCTTCTCAGCTCTTAAAGTTAGAGCCTAGGATAGAGACTTTTGATACCAAGGTTGGTACGCTTTTTCATACCGTTTTAGCACTTGCTTTTACCCCTTCTTTTGATTTTGATACTTGTTTTCAAGAAGCACTTAAAGATTTTTCTTTTGATAAGAAAGAAATGTTTTTTTTGAAAAAATTAAAAGAAGAACTTCGTTTTGCTATTGAGATGATTAAAAAACAAGATAGGGGTCTTTCTTTAACGGATGCTCTTTTTGAGAAGAAAATAGAAGTTCGAACCAAAAAGAATCAGATGCCTTTTGTAGGTATTATTGATAAAATGCATTATCAAGAAGAAAATGGAAATACACTTGTCCAGATTGTAGATTATAAAACGGGAAGTGCAACAGTGGATTTATCTAATCTTCCTTATGGAATTGGTATGCAGCTTCCAATTTATCTTTATTTAGTTAAAAAAAGTGAACTTTTTTCCAATGTTCGTTTTGTAGGATTTTATTTACAAAAAATCCTTCATAATGAAGTTTTAATCGATTCTAAAAAAACGTATCAAGAAGTACAGGAGGCTCTTTTCCGCCTTAAGGGTTACAGTAATAGTGATCTTTCTTTACTTGAAAAAATCGATCCCAATTATGCAAATAGTACAATTATTGATAAGATGAAACTAACTTCTAAAGGTTTTTCTTCATATAGTAAAGTCTTAAATGATATCGAAATGGATAGATTAGTATCGTTGGTAGAAAGTAAAATTGATGAAGCTACGGATGCTATTATAGAAGGGGATTTTAAGATTAATCCTAAACAGATCGATAAAGATTTAGTAGGCTGTATGTACTGTCCTTTTAGGGCTTTATGTTACCGTAAAGGAGAAGACATCGTCTATTTGGAAAAGTTAAACAATCTTTCTTTTTTAAGGGGTGATAATAATGCCTAAATGGACTATGGAACAACAACAAGCGATCGATTTAGAGGGTACCAACTTAATCGTCAGTGCGGGTGCTGGAAGTGGAAAGACCGCCGTCTTAACAGAAAGAGTTTTACGGAAATTAAAAAGTGGTGTCCGGATCGATCACTTACTTATTTTGACTTTCACCAATTTAGCAGCTAAAGAAATGAAAGACCGGATTCGTGTCAAGATGAAGGAAGAAGAATCTTTAAAAGAACAACTCGATTTACTAGAGTCCTCTTACATCATGACATTTGATAGTTTTGCTTTGTTTTTAGCACAAAAATACCACTATCTATTGGATTTATCTTTTGATGTTGGGGTAGGGGATGAAAATCTCTTAAAGCAAGCTATGCGTAAAATTTTAAGACAAATCTTAGATAAAAAATACGAACAAGAAGATCCTCTTTTCTTAAAACTGATCGAGACGTTTTATGTGAAAGATGACCAAGATTTCTTAGATAGCCTTCTTTCCCTTTATCAAAAAATCGACTTAAAATACGATAAGAAAACGTATCTTGAAAGTTATATAGATACCTATTATCGTCCAGATTATACCAATAAATTAATAGACGCTTATGTTTCTTTATTAAACGATAAAATCGATGAAATAAAATATCAATTAAAACTTTTACAGTACGAAGTTGAAGGTGCTTTTTATCAAAAAATGGAAGATGCCTTAAATCCTTTGTTTTTAGCCAAAACGTATAATGAAATAGTAAGTTTAAAAAAAGTAGATCTTCCTAGATTAATGGGAGGAAGCGACGAAGCCAAAGCTATCAAAGAAAAAATTAGTACGCTTCTTAAAGAACTAGATAAAATAACCCCTTATAGAAATCAGGAAGAATTGGTAGATACCTATAATAGTTCCAAGGATACAGTGGAAGTTATCATAGCTCTTTTACTTACGTTTGATCAAAAGTTCACTCATTATAAACAAGAAAAACAACTTTTTAACTTTACAGATATCAGTAAAATGGCCATTCGTCTTGTTTCGGATTTTCCTGAAGTAAGATCCGCCTTAACAAATCAATTTAATGAAATTTTAGTCGATGAATATCAAGACACTTCCGATTTACAAGAATTATTCCTTTCTAAAATTGAAAGAAATAATGGCTATATGGTGGGCGATATTAAACAATCCATTTATCGTTTCCGAAATGCCAATCCTTTGATTTTTAAAAATAAATATGAAAATTACAAGGAAGGTGTTTTAGGAAGAAAGATCGATTTAAATAAAAATTTTCGTTCTCGTAAGGAAGTATTAGATGATATTAACTTAATCTTTGAGCCGGTCATGGACTTAAGACTAGGAGGCGCCTCTTATAGAGAAGATCATCGTTTGATTTTTGGAAATAAAGTTTATAATGAGCAAGGAAAACAAGATAACAGAAACTTGGAAATGGTTACCTATTCTTCTGTTTTTAATTACTCGAGCGAAGAAATAGAAGCCTTTTATATCGTAGAAGATATTAAGAAAAAAGTTTTCGAAAAGTATTTGGTCTATGATCGTGAGCAAGATCATTTACGACCATGTCGATATCAAGATTTTGTTATTTTGATGGATCGTTCTACCTCTTTCGATTTATTTAAAAAGATTTTTACTTACTGTAAAGTGCCTTTGACCATTGAAAAAGAAGAGAACATGGTCAAAGAAGAAGATTTACTCATCTTTCAAAACTTAATTCATTTGATTATTCAAACAAAGAAGAAAAATTATGATACCTCGTTTTGGTTTTCTTATACTTCGATTGCTAGAAGTTATTTGTTTGCCTATCCTGATGATATGATTTTTGAAGCTGTTCAAACAAAAAAACCAATGCTGTTACCCATGATGGAAAAAGTAGAAGAAGTAGCAAGTATCCTTGACTTTTATCCGCTTACTCTGTTATGGGATCAAATACTAGAAAATTTTTCTTTTTATACTAAGATTATAACGAGTGGAGAAGTATCATCTCATATCAATCGGTTCGACTATTTTGCTGATTTATTAGCTTCTTTAGAAGAACAAGGTTTAACGGTTTATGATTTAGACTTGTATTTAACTTCACTTATTGAAAATAAAGATGACCTTAAGTATAATGTTTTAGAACCTTCGAGCGATAGTGTTAAAATTATGACCATTCATAAATCGAAAGGATTAGAGTTTCCTATTTGTTACTATGCAGGTCTTTACCGAGAATTCAATTTAGGTGAATTGAAAGAACGATTTTTATATGATTCGGAATATGGAATCGTTACTCCTTATTATAAGGAAGGAGTAGGATCAACATTCGTTAAAAAATTAGTTCAGGATAAAGTAATTCAAGAAGAAATAGGAGAAAAGATTAGACTTTTTTATGTCGCGTTAACAAGAGCTAAAGAAAAAATAATTTTAGTATTACCAGAAGCAAAGAGAGAAAGTGCATTAAACGATTCCTTCGTTGATTTAAGTATTCGGCTTAAATACCGTTCTTTTGCATCTCTCATCGAAAGTATTACCCCACTTGTTGCTCCTTATAAAAAAGAAATCCAAGAAAAAGATTTAAAACTTACTAAAGAATATAAAAAGTCACAAAAAATGAAAATAGATGCTTTATCTAGTACAGAAGTAGATCCTTTTACAGAAGTAGAACTACCACTAGGTAAAAAGATAACTAAAACAACTTCTTATAGTAAAAAGGTAACACTTTTAACGAAAGAAGAACAAAAGAAAATAGAAGAAGGAAATCGGCTTCATCATTTATTAGAAAGCATTGATTTAAAACATATCGAAGCAAGTGCATTTTCAGAAAAAGACTTTGCTCTCTTACTTCCGTTTGCAAATGCTAGCATGGTGCATGATGCAAAAAATATTTATCAAGAATATGCGTTTTATGATGAAGAAAAGAAAAAAAGAGGAGTTATCGACTTAATTTTAGAACATGAAGATAAAATTTATATTGTAGATTACAAATTAAAAAACATTGATGATAAGGCTTATGAAATGCAACTAAGGGGTTATCAAGAGTATTTGACTCGGAAAACGAAGAAGAAAGTATACTTATATTTATATTCGCTTTTGGATCAAGAATTTAGGGAGATTCCCTTCCTTGACGAAAAAGCAAGTCCTATTTTATAATAGAAAGAGAAAATAAGAAGAATAGGAAGTGGGTCTATGGATAAAGTTTATATTTGTGGACATAAGAAGCCGGATACGGATTCGGTAACTTCAGCGATTAATCTTGCTTATTTGAAAAATAAGTTAGGTTATACTGCGGAAGCAAGAGTATTAGGTGAAATCAACAAAGAGACGAGATTTGTTTTATCGTATTTTAAAGTAGATGAGCCAGGATATTTAAACAATGTACGACTTCAAATAAGAGATGTCGATTACCATCGGGGTTACTGTTTACCGGAGGACGCCTCTATTTTAGAAGTTTATGAATATATGATTGATCATCATATTACGGGTGTTCCTTTAGTCGATAAAGAAGGCATACTAGTAGGCCTCATTACCGAGAAAATGCTTACTAAAGCCTTGGTGGAAGGATCGACTAGGCACTTTAAAACAAGTTATCAGCATCTTTTATATGCCCTAGATGGAGAAGAAATCTTACGCTTTGATGAAAGAATCGAAGGAACTTTAGTGGTTGACTCTTTTTTTCAGAATGAAGAATTAAATGATCCTATTCTACTTTTAGAAAATACAGCGTCATTTATGACTTATATCAATATGATTGGAGCTAAAACGGTGATTGTGGTAGATAATGGCTTTATCGATGAGGAGATGACATCTTTTGCTAAAGTTCATCAAATCAATCTTATAAGGACTTCTAAACCGTTACTTAAAGCGGTTAAAAAAGTAAGTCTTGCTCAATCGATTGAGGCGCTTGACGAAATTAAAAATCCAACCTCTTTTCAAGAGACGGATTCCTTCTTTGACTTCCTAGAAGAAAGCAAACGTCTTAAACATAACAACTATCCAGTTGTCGATAAACAAAATCATTGCCTAGGTTTAATTCGAGTAACAGATATTACCAAAAAGAATAAGAAAAAAGTGATTTTAGTTGATCATAATGAGAAAGAACAAAGTGTAAACGGACTTGAGGAAGCTGAGATCTTGGAGATTGTCGATCACCATAAAATAGGGGATTTGACAACGAGTCTACCTATCAACTTTCGAAATATGGCGGTAGGTAGTACCAATACCATTATCTATCATTTATATCGAGAAAATCATATTGAGATTCCTTATACTAATGCAGGACTTATGATGAGTGGTATTTTATCAGATACCCTTAACTTAACCAGTCCTACGACAACATCTCTTGATATAGAAGCCATTCAAGAATTAAATAAGATTGTAAAACTAGATGTAGATGACTATGCTTTGACCATGCTTAAAAAGGGTATTTCTTTAGAGGGAAAAACCAAAGAAGATATTTTAACTTTGGATCTTAAAGTTTTCCCGATTAAAGATTTTAAAGTTGCCGTTTCCCAAGTGTTAACCTTCAATAGTGAAGAGATTTGTTCTTTAAAAGAAGAGTATCTAGAAGCAATGCATGCTTTGGTTTTAAAGAATGATTACCAAGAATTTATCTTTATCGTAACGGATCTTTTACAAAAGGGGAGTTACTTCTTCTATACTCCTTCGATGGAAAAAGTTTTGATGGATGCTTTTCATTTAGAAACCATAGAAGAAGGATTTTATTTACCAGACATTCTTTCCCGTAAAAAACAAGTGGTTCCAGTATTAGTAGATATTATTGAAGGAAAATAGTAGTCTAGATAGGTTTCCATTAGAATAGAATTAAGTAGTTTTATTTGCTATATAAAGTAAACAAGAAAAGAGGTACTTATGAAAAAGAATTTAATCTTAATTATGAAAGGTTTTTTAATAGGAATTGCCAACATTATTCCAGGAGTGAGTGGTGGTACTTTAATGATTACTTTAGGTATCTATGAACAAGTGATTGCATCCATCAGTCATTTCTTTACGAAACTTAAAGAAAATATTTCTTTTTTGTTTTTCTTAGGTATTGGAATGGTCTTATCGCTTCTATTACTAAGTAAAGTAATTGGCTACTGCCTAGATAGCTATCCATTTCCTACCACGTTATTCTTTGTAGGACTTATTCTAGGAGGTATTCCTCTTTTATATAACAAAGTCAAAAAGAAACCAAAGACCAAAGGAAATTATCTTGTTTTTGCTCTTACCTTTCTTTTAATTACTGTTTTTGCTTTTCTTAAAGAAGGGAATAGTGTAGTCGATTTATCGAATCCATCGTTTTTTGGACTTGTGATGTTGTTTCTTGTGGGGGTCATTGCTTCTAGTACCATGATTATCCCGGGTATTAGTGGATCTTTTATGTTGATGTTATTAGGCTACTATAAACCTTTAATTGATACCATTCGTAGTCTTACTGATTTTTCGTTATTAGGACATAATTTAATCGTCTTAATTCCATTTGGTTTAGGCGTAGTACTAGGTATTATTGGTGTTGCTAAACTCATTGAATATTTATTGAAGAAATACGAAGTCAAAACGTATTATGGTGTTTTAGGGTTTGTTCTAGCGTCCATCATTGCGATTTTACTTCCTCTAATCGGATTACCGGTGGATGTTTTACAAATGGTTTTATCAGTAGTTGTATTTATCCTAGGATTTGAAGTTGCTTATCATTTAGGAGGTGCTTAAAATGGATTTAGGTGTTATTGTTTTAGCCATTATTCAAGGAATTTCGGAGTTCTTGCCCATTTCTTCTTCGGCGCATTTAATTATTTTCCGCGATTTATTTCACATTGGTTCCTCTATCTCGAGTGAAATGGCTCTAAGCTTTGATATTGCGCTTCACTTTGGAACCCTTTTAGCGATCGGTATTTATTTCTTTAAAGATTTTATCAAGATGATTAAAAGTGGACTTACTAAAGGATGTAAGGAAAAAGAGGGGAAACTTTTCTGGTACATCGTAGTAGCGACCATTCCTGCAGGACTTGCCGGTGTTTTATTTGAAGATGTGGTCGAAGGCTTCATTCGAAACAATTTCGTTTTAATTGCTCTTGCCTTAATCGGTATGGGAATTTTAATCTATATTGTCGATAAAAAAATGGCACAAAGTAAGACCTTATCGGATTTAACCATAAAAGATGCTTTTTTAATCGGTTGTAGTCAAGTTTTTGCTTTGATTCCAGGATTTTCAAGAAGTGGTACCACCATTGCTTGTGGAAGAGGTTTAAAGTTAAAAAGAGAGGATGCAGCTAAATTTTCGTTTTATCTATCCGCTCCGGTTGTTTTAGGTGCGGTATTAGTACAACTCTTAAAAGATGGAGTTGGCTTTATTACTTTAAACTTTGCTCCTTTTGTAGTGGGCATTTTAGTATCCTTTATTTCAGGACTTCTTTGTATCGAATTTTTACTAAAATACTTAAGAAAGCATGACTTTAAACTTTTTATGTGGTATCGTATTGTATTAGGAATTATCGTTTTACTTACTGTACTATTCTAAGTTAGGAGAGAGATATTATGGCAGGACTCATTATTACTTTTGTACTAGGACTTTTTATCATGCTAGGAGCATCCATCGTTCTTTTTACGAAAAACAATAAGAACTTCATCGATTTTACATTGAGTTTTGCTCTTAGTGTCATGGTCGTATTACTTTTTACAGATTTACTTCCAGAGTCCTATGATTTATTTATGGAAACACTTCCTGGAGTGAAAGGTATTTTTGCACTTTTTGGCAGTATTCTTATCGGTTTTCTTATTCTATTTATTTTAGATAAGTTTATTCCCGATCACGATCATGATACGCATACCAAAAAAGAAGAAAGTGATAACTTAGTTCATATTGGCTTGGTATCGTCGCTTGCTTTAATTATCCATAATTTCATTGAAGGAATTGCCATTTACTTTGTTACGATGAACGATTTATCGACAGGACTTGCGGCTAGTCTTGGAGTGGGACTACACAATATTCCTTTAGGCATTTTTATTGCCTCCACTTTTTATCAATCGACTAAGAATCGGAAAAAGACGTTTTCCATGATTGGTATCATTTCACTTTCGACTTTTGTGGGAGGTTTATCAGTTTTTCTTTTAGGAACTGCTATTCCGCCTCTTTTGGAAGCGATAGTTTTATCGGTTACATCGGGTATCTTACTTTACATTATTGGTATGGAATTAATTCCTAAAATCTATCGTGCTAAAAATGTACGATCAACCGTTTTTGGTTTTGCCTTGGGCTTTCTTTTATTTCTAGTCACACTTTTCTTTTAAAAAATGGAGGGATTTATGTTTTATACGATTTGTTATGATTTTCTCTTTTTCTTTGGTGTTTCCGTATTAGGCTGGCTTGTAGAGACCACCTATTGTAGTCTTCGTGCGCGTAAACTCAATTTGAATAGAGGGTTTTTAATTGGTCCTTATATTCCTCTTTATGGATGTGGAGGCTTACTTTGTCTATGGTTTTTAAATCGTTATTATAATGATCCCTTAGTTGTCTTTATTTTTGCCTTTGTAGGGTTTTCTCTCCTTGAATATTTTACGAGTTATTTGATGGAAAAACTTTTTAATGCACGGTGGTGGGATTATTCCGACATTAAATACAATATCAATGGTCGGATTGTTTTAAGTAATTCTTTTCTTTTTGGTGTGATGGGACTTCTTTTTATCTATTTTGTGAATCCTTTTTATAATTCTCTTCTTAAAATGATGCCTAAAGGGGTTTTAGAAATTGTTTCCGTTTTATGTTTTCTTGTTTTTTTAATCGATTTTATTGTTTCCTTTGTCATTATTTATCGTTTAAAATCCACGACCAGGAAGCTTAAGGATTCGACCAATGAAATTAGTGAACAAGTAAGAGAAGAACTACAAAAGAATTCCTTCTTAAAGAAACGATTGCTTGATGCTTTTCCTAAATTACAAACCCATTATGGGGATAAGATTATCGATTATTTACGCAAAAGCATCGATAACGGTAAACAGGGATTAGCGCGAAGCAAAGAAAAACTAAAAGGTGCTACCCAACGAAAGAAAAAATCTTAAAGGACTTAAATGTAAGTTCTTTTTCTTTTAGGTATGAAAACTTTTCTTTTTACCACAATAAAAAAGAAAGGAGAAATGAAGATGGAAGAAGTTCCTAATATTATATCGACTAAAGATTTTGCGTACATTTCAGATATGTTCGAATGGAATTTTACGGCGTGTAAAGAAATTTATCATTTTGCAAACGAAGTAGAAGATGAATCTTTCAAAGATCTACTCATGAATGTAGCGTCTATGCATCAAGCTCATTGTCAATTTTTATTAAGTATTTTACAAGGAGATGATACCAGTGAAGAATAAAAAAGTAGGTAATCCTAAGACTCCTATTAAAGAAACGAAAGAAATGAACGATAAAGATTACTTGAATTCGGTCTTAGAACTCGAAAAAAATATGTCCAATAACTATTCCATTGCTTTAAGTGAAGCTAGTAACAACATTTTGTATAACGAATTCTTTGATATGTTTGAAGATACCAAAGATATGGCTAGAGAAATTTATGATGTGCTTTTTCAAAAAGGATGGTATCAATTAGAAGAAGAAAACTGTACTAAGATCAATGAGAAAATAAGTGCGATGGAAGAGGAATTAAAACAATTACCTGAATAGACGAGAAAAATCGTCTTTTTCTTTGACTAAAAAACTTTTTTGAACGAAAAGAATATGCTATAATGAAGATAGGATGTGATAATATGCGTGTGGTTATTTGTGCAGGAGGTACGGGAGGACACATCTATCCGGCCTTAGCGATTCTTCATAAAATTAAGGAAAAAGAAAAGGATAGTACTTTTTTATATATTGGTACCACGGATCGAATGGAAGCAACGTTGATTCCGTCCTTGGGCATTCCATATGTCGGAATTGAAATGAAAGGATTGGACCGAAAACATCCTTTAAAAAACATCGAAGTGATGAAAACGTTTAAAAAAGCAATTCAAAAAGCAAGAAGCGAGATTAAGAAATTTAATCCCGATTTAGTCTTGGGTATTGGTGGATATATCACCGCTCCTGTTATTTATGCCGCAAAAAAAGAGGGGTATAAGACCTTTATTCACGAACAAAATCAAATTCCAGGGTTGTCCAATAAATTCTTAGCGCATTATGCCGATAAAATAGGAGTATCACTTCCTGAGAGTGTTTCTTATTTTGATAAAGATAAAGTGGTTTACACGGGAAATCCTCGAAGTGAAGAAGTAATTGAGGTAGATCCAATTGATAAAAAGAAATATGATCTATCGGAAAATAAAAAATTAGTTTTAATTGTCATGGGTTCTTTAGGTTCCACCACGGTTTCCAACAAACTAAAAGAGATGGCTTACGATTTTAAAGACTGTTCTTACGAAGTCCTTTTGGTCACTGGAAAAGGTTATTACGATGAATTTAGTACTTTAAAAAAAATACCTAAAAATGTTAAAATTGTGCCTTACTTAGATGATATGTTAGGAGTTATGAAAAAGACATACTTGATTATTTCAAGAGCAGGAGCTAGTACCATTGCAGAGATTACGGCGATTGGACTTCCTTCGATTTTAGTACCAAGTCCCTATGTAACTCATAACCACCAATATAAAAATGCCATGGCCCTAGTCGAAAAGAGGGCGGCTCTCATCTTAGAAGAAAAAGATTTTGAAAGTAAAAACTTGCTTCCGATGATCGACTCTGTCTTAGAAGATAAAGAAAAATATAAAGAACTTAAAACCAATGCAAAAAAATTAGGTGTTACCGATAGTGCAACACGGATCTATAAAATACTAAAAGAACTAAAGGGTGAAGTAAAGTGAAGGAAGTAGTTGAATTATTAAAAGAAAACAATGTAGGAAGAATTTTAGAAAATGTTCCTTTAAGTCATTATACTTCTTACCGTGTTGGAGGAGTTGCTCGTTTTTTGGTCTATCCTAAAACGACCGACCAATTGATTCTTCTTTTGAAACTTTGTAGGGAGAATAAAGTTCGTCATATGGTTTTAGGGAACGGAAGTAATACGCTTTTTAGTGATAAACCGTATGAAGGTGTCATTATCAAATTAGATGAAATGAACGAAGTGGTATTTGATAAAAATAAAGTGACGGTAGGAAGTGGATATTCTCTTCAAAAGTTATCTTATCTTGCTGCTAAAAGGTCTTTATCAGGACTCGAGTTTGCATCGGGTATTCCAGGAACCATTGGAGGGGCTGTCTACATGAATGCAGGTGCCTACAAAAGTGATATGGGCTACATCGTTTCTAAAGTAAAAGTGTTAACGGATGATTATAAAGTGATTTCTATGGTCAACCGTGAATGTCACTTTCATTATCGTAGTTCCTTTTTTCAAAAACATAAAGACTATATTATTTTGGAAGCTACGTTAAATTTAGTTCCTGGTGATAAAAGTACCATTGAAGCGATTATGAAGGAACGTCTTAGTAGACGAATGGAATCTCAACCTTTGGAGTTTCCTAGTGCCGGAAGTGTATTCCGTAATCCCGAAGGTATGTTTGCAGGAAAAATGATTGAAGATTTAGGCTTAAAAGGACTTACGAAAGGTGGGGCCCAAGTAAGTAATAAACACGCGAACTTTATTATCAATATCGGTAAAGCAAAGAGCCAAGATATTATGGATTTGATCATCTTTATAAGAGATACCGTTTTAGAAAATTATGGCGTTAAACTACAAGTAGAACAAGAATTTGTTAATTGGGAGTAACCTATGGCAAAGAAAATAAAGAAAAAGACAAAGTTACGCGTGCTTCCCTTTCTAATTGCATTAGTTGTTTTACTTCTTGGAAGCTTATTAGCCTATCTTGTCTTGAATGCTAAAATTAAAAACATCATTGTAACGGGAAATAGTTATGTATCGGATCAAGTATTAATCGATTTAGCAGGAATAGAAGACTATCCTAGTTTTTACTTAACTTCGACTTCTTCCATTAAAAGAAAGATTCTAGCGAATCCTTTTATTAAAGATGTGAAGATCTATCGTACTTTTTATCACGTTTTAAAAATTGAGGTGACGGAATATAAATTACTTTATCAAAATTACACCGATGGTAAAGTTATTTTAGAAGATGGAAGTACACTTTTAAGTGAAGAGGCTATCCCAGGACTTCCTGTTTTGTTAAATTATGTTCCCGATACCAAACAAGCCGATTTTTATCAAAAAATGAGCGAAGTCAAAGACGATATTTTAAAACAAATCTCGGAAATTACCTATGTTCCGAACGATTACGATAAAGACCGGTTCTTGCTCTTAATGGATGATGGCAATAGTGTTTATCTCACTTTAACCAAATTTGAAATGATTAATTATTACGATGAAGTGTTACCTCAATTAGAAGGAAAGAAGGGAATTCTCTACTTAGATTCGGGTAATCACTTCCAAATTATGGAATAGATGAAAATGATTTAGGTCTTTTCATCTTTTTATATTTATATTATAATTAAAGTAGAATGTAAGAATAGAAAGAAGCGATGGTATGCGAAAGATTTATACAGGAATCGATTTAGGAAGCGATAGCATTAAAGTAGCTGTTATTGAACTAATCGATGGCGTTTGTTACAATTTAGCATCGACCTCGTATCCTTCGAAAGGCATTAAAAAAGGGTGGATCGTTGATGCTAATTTAGCAACTGCCACCTTAAAAGAAGCCTTAAAGGAAACGGAAGAAATGTTAGGTTTATCGATTAATCAAGCCATCGTATCCATTCCTTCTTATAATAGGAGTTTTCAAATTGGCGAAGGTTCTGTTAAGGTAGAAGGGGAAGAAGGAATCATTGATTACGACGATGTTATTCGTGTTTTACAAGATGCAACGGTGGGTAAAGTCGAAGAAGGAAAAAGACTCGTTATGACCATGCCCATTTCTTTCCATGTTGACCAAAAAGAAGGCGTTAAAAATCCGGTTTCAATCAAGGGCGAAGAACTTGCTGTTAAAGCCGTTGTTACGTCGGTTCCTAAAGAAAACGTCGATAATGTGTTGACGGTTTTAGAAAAGTGTAACGTCAAAGCCATCGACTTCACTTTGGGTGAAATTGGCGACTACTATGCCATTAAAAATAAAGAATATGATCGAAAAGTGGGAGCTATTATCAATATTGGTTACGACACCACGAAGATTGCCGTTTATAATAAAGGAATTCTAATCAAAAATGAAATTTTAAAAAGTGGTTCTAAAAATATTGACAAAGATATTCGTTATGTATATCATCTAGATAAGAAAACAGCACGTTACTTAAAGGAAAACTTTGCTGTTAGCAACAAGCGTTATGCCGATGTAAACGATACAATGGAAGTTATCAATGCCTATGGTGAAAAGATTACGATCAATCAGTTAGAACTTTCAGAAGTCGTAGAAGCACGGATTGTAGAACTATTGAAAGATGCAAAAAAACAAATAAACGTCTTAACAAACCGTGAAATAAGTTATATAATAATTACGGGTGGTATAAGCGAGCTAGCAGGATTTCAGTATGTAGTAGATAACGTCTTAGGACGTGATGCTGTGACCTTGTCTATCACTTCGATGGGGTTAAGAAACAACAAATATTCGACGGTAGTAGGAATCTGTAAGTATTTTGATGAGAAGTTGACGTTACGGGGTAGAAAGTATTCGATGTTTAGCGAAGTTACCTTATCGTCTAGAAAAAAAGATGCACCCAGTAACAGTACCCTAGTTAGTAAAGTATTTAATCATATTTTTGATCATAATTAAAGGAGGATTTTTATGTTGGATACGCTAGAGATGGATCAATTAGCCAAAATTAAAGTCATTGGAATCGGTGGCGGTGGAGGAAATGCCGTTAACCGTATGATTGAGTCTGGAGTAAAAGGAGTCGAATTTATTGTTGCGAATACCGATTTACAGGTATTAAATAATTCCCAAGCAGATGTTAAGATTCAAATTGGTGCTAATCTTACCGATGGATTAGGAGCAGGAGCAAAACCTGAAATCGGAAGAGAAGCGGCTGTAGAATCAAAGAAAGAAATCGAAGATGCCCTAGCGGGAGCTGACATGGTTTTCATCACTTGTGGTATGGGTGGTGGAACTGGAACGGGTGCTGCTCCAGTGGTTGCTGAAATAGCTCAAAGCTTAGGTGCCTTAACCGTTGCTATCGTTACAAAGCCATTTGGTTTTGAAGGAAAGAAACGTATGGAAAATGCGTTAGCTGGTTTGGAAGAATTAAAGAAACACGTTGATACGTTAATTGTGATTCCAAACGATCGCTTAAGAGAGATCATCGATAAGACGACTCCAATGCTTGAAGCCTTCAAAGAAGTAGATAATGTCCTTCGTCGCGGTGTTCAATCCATTTCCGATTTAATTGCCGTTGTAGGACTCGTCAACCTTGACTTCGCCGATGTTAAAGCCGTTATGGAGAAATCCGGAAATGCCATCATCGGTATTGGTATTGGAATGGGTGAAGATCGTGCTATTGAAGCTGCTCAACAAGCAGTATCTAGTCCACTACTTGAAACCAGCATTCAAGGAGCAACCGATGCCATTATCAATATCACGGGTGGCGCTAACTTAACGTTATTTGAAGCAGAACAAGCGGCTGAAGTTGTAAGAGCTGCTGCAAACACCGATATTAATACCATCTTTGGATCGGTCATTAATGAAAACTTAACTGATGAAGTTATCGTAACGGTTATTGCTACTGGTTTTGATAAAGGACCAGCAAAAGAACCATTATACAACAACATTCAAAACACGCGTAGAAGTAGTGCACCAGCACCAACTCCTGAAAAAGTAGAAGCACCTCGTGAAAGACCAAGTTCTCCATTTATTGAAGATGATGACGACGATGACGATGGCGAATTCGAAATTCCTGCTTTCTTAAAAAATAGAAATTATTAAAAGAGTTCATGAAACTCTTTTTTCTTTTCGCGGTTTTTGTTATAATTAGATTAGATAGATAATCGAGGTGGATGTAATGGCAAAAAGAAAAAAAAGAAAAGAAGAAAATGAAAAGAAATTTGAACATACTGAAGAATTGCTTGGAATTGCTTTTATTATTTTGGCTATTTTAAGTATTGTTCCTAAACCCTTCGGTTTTGTAGGGGAGTTGGTTGCCTCTTTTGCTATGTTCTTAATTGGAACAGGTTATCAAGTATTACTTCTTGCACTCTTTATTTTAGGATGTTATTTGGTATGGAAAAAAGAATGGCCTAATTTTTTTGCATCTCGTTTAGTAGGCATTTACTGTATTGTGTTAGGACTTATCGTTTTAGCCCATATCAATTATGTTACGGAAAATAACGGAGATGCGCTTATCATTATTAAAGAAACGGTCAACAATTTGATGGCGAACTTTAACCGTATTGTAGAAGGAAACTTAATTACTTTAAAAGGAGCAGGTATTATAGGTGCTGTCTTTAGTATTTTATTTACCAAACTTTTTGCTGTGACAGGCGCTTATATTGTTTCTGTGGTCATTATTTTAATTGGTATTTTCTTAACCACCGGTTTCTCTTTCATCGATAAAGGAAAAGAACTTATTATGAAAATGAAACCATCTCACGATAAAAAGAAAGAATTAAGGGATGATGAAGAAGAGGAAGAAGCGGTTGTCTTATCCAATAATCCGGATAGTAAAAAACGTTATACCATTTCTTCACTCGAGGAATTAAGTAATTTAGTAACACCTGAACCTGAAGAAGTTATAGAAAGCCCTACGGTGATAGGAGAACAAGGAGAATCTATTTCAGAAGACGAAAGACCACATCCTATGGTTCATCATGAATATAAACTTCCATCGATTAGTCTTTTATCGCCTAGTAAAAAAGGAAAGAAAACTTCTCAAGCCGATGTTGAAAAGAACATTCTAACGCTTGAAAAAGTATTACGTGATTTTGGTATTATTGGTCGTGTTGTTGCCGTAACCGAGGGACCTGCTGTTACACAGTATGAGTTAGAATTAAATTCTGGAACCAAGGTCAATAAACTTTTAGGTATTAACCGTGAGATCTCACTTGCTTTGGCTAAAAAAGATGTTCGTATTGAAGCTCCAATTCCAGGTAAATCAACAGTTGGAATTGAACTTCCAAACGATACTGTTAGTATGGTTAGTATGCGTGAAATTATCGAAAATGTTCCTGCTAACAAAGAAAAGAATAAGTTGTTAGTAGCTTTAGGTAAAAATATTCAAGGTAAACCAGTCTTTTGTGAAATAGATAAAACACCTCATCTTTTAGTTGCAGGTTCTACTGGAAGTGGTAAATCAGTTTGCATTAACTGTATTATTACGTCTATTTTATTACGTGCTAAACCGGATGAAGTAAAATTGGTTTTAGTCGATCCAAAAAAAGTAGAATTAGGTAACTACAATGGTATTCCGCACTTGTTAATGCCTGTTGTAACCGATCCTAAAAAAGCAAGTGTTGCTCTTCAAAAAATGGTTGTCGAAATGGATAATCGTTATAATGAGTTTGCGGATAAAGGGGTTAAAAATATCGTAGGCTATAACGAGTGGATTGATAAGCAAAATAGTAAACGGAGTAAAGATGATCAATTAAAGCACATGTATTATATCGTCGTTATTATCGATGAGTTAGCTGATTTGATGATGGTTGCTAGTAAAGAGGTAGAAGACTCGATTATGCGTATTACTCAGTTAGCTCGTGCTGCTGGAATCCATTTGATTGTCGCAACCCAAAGACCAAGTACAGATGTTATCACTGGTATCGTTAAAGCCAATATTCCATCACGAATCTCTTTTGCTGTCAGTAGTGGAATAGATTCTCGTACCATTTTGGACCAAGTAGGAGCTGAAAAACTTCTAGGTCGAGGCGATATGTTATTCTTACCGATGGGTGAAAATAGTCCTCAACGTGTTCAAGGTGCCTTTGTTTCCGATGAAGAAATTGAACGATTAATTCAACATGCTGTTAATCAACAAAAGGCTGAGTATGATGAACGCTTTACCAATCTTACAGTAAACGATGGACCAGGAGTCGATGATGTTATGGATATGGAAGAAGAATACGATGATCCACTCTACAATGAAATTGTTGACTTTGTTATTCAAACAAAAAAAGCAAGTGCTTCCTTTTTACAAAGAAAGTATCACTTAGGTTACAATCGTGCAGCAAGAATTATAGATTTATTAGAAGAAAGAGGCGTAATAGGACCTGCTAACGGAAGTAAACCTCGAGAAGTATTAATTGGAAAAGATCATGATGAAGAGGAATAATCCTCTTTTTATTTTGTCCAAAAAAGTCAGGTTTACATTCTTGGTGTAAAAAATTAACAAAAAGTTGACATGGGGGGGGGTAGTTTTATAATAGAAATAGATAAATAATAAAGGAGAGATCAATTTATGAAAGAAAAAGGAAATACGAAAAGTTTAATTGCTGTTTGCCTATTGGTATTAAGCTTAATCTTAATCACGGTAGGAACCACTTTTGCCTTTTTTCAATACTCAAGACAAGGAGAAAAGGAAAATAAAATTGAGACAGGAACTTTAACTTTTCTTTATGATGAAAGTAAAAGTAAAGATGGAGGAGTATCTATAGAGAATGCTTTTCCAATGAGTGATGAAGATGGAGAAGTCTTAGATCAAGCGAATAAAGATGTCTTTGACTTTGATGTAAGGGCAACAACCAAAGGAGCAGCTATTAATTATGAAATATATGTAACTAAAGAAAATATTTCTACTTTACCAGAACAAGTAGTAAAAACTTATTTAAGAGTTGTAAAGGATGGAGCAGAAAGTGACCCCGAAACAAAGGGATTACCAACAGGAAATAATTTAAATTTATATAGTGAATTATATGATAGTAAAGTACCAAGTCTATTAAAAGATACAAGTATATCAAAAGCAAAGACATTATATAGAGAAGAAATTCCGGATGGTCAAAGCAATTATGAAAAAACATTCCGGTATAGAATGTGGATTGATGAAAAAGCGAATCAAGTAATAAATGGAAGTTGGATATATAATGATATGACTTTCTCTGTAAAAGTAAATGTATATGCACAGAATGGAGCAATAGATGATCCAACAGCATCTTCAACAAATCCATATCAAGAGTCGCAAGATAAAAGTGGAGCCAATGTACCTGCTTTAGTAGAAGGGTTAATACCAGTGGTTTATGATGAAGTACAACAGAAGTGGGTCAAAGCAGGATATGCTGGATGGTATGATTATGACAAACAAGAATGGGCGAATGCGGTAACGGTTACTGCAACACATAGAAATACATATCAAGAAGCAGAACCAGGAACAGCAATTGATATGAAGGATATCAACACGATGTGGGTATGGATACCAAGATATGAATATAACTATGCAACTCTAGCATCTGCAAGTGGACAACAAAGTGCTTGCACTGATCCATTTAACAATACTTTTAATTGTTATTTAAAATCAGGAGAAATAAAAGTTAACTTTATAAGTGGAACAAGCAGCAAAGTAAGTGATGAAAATAATTATAAAATGCATCCAGCATTTAATTTTGGCGAAGAAGAATTAGAAGGGTTTTGGTATGCAAAGTTTGAAACTAGTCCAAGTACAGATTGTAGTAATGTATCTGATTGTAATGTAACAACATTAAAACCACAAATTAAACCAAGTGTAAAGATCTGGAATTATATACAAGTTGCTAATGCCTTTATGGTATCTCAAAAAATGAAAACAGAATATGTAGATGAATATGGATTTAACGGTGAAGAAATAGATACGCATATGAGTAAGAATAGTGAATGGGGAGCCGTAGCTTATCTTTCGCAAAGTGCCTATGGTAAATATGGGAATCCTATTTATGAAGAAGATGATAAAGAAGTTTATATTAATAACTGTGCTCGTCATATAACAGGTATAGGGGGAGATACACTCAATGCTCCTAGTACTTATAAAACTTGTGAGCTCAATACTTATGAAACGATACAAGGACAAAAAGCATCCGCGACAGGAAACATCACAGGAGTTTATGACATGAGTGGTGGTCTTGCTGAATATGTCATGGGAGTACTTGCAGATGATGATGGAAATCCAACCATAGGAGAATCAGGATTCACTGATAGTGAAGATACAAATAAATTATCAGAATCCAAATATTATGATTTATATACAAGCACTACTCCAGATTCCAACGATATAAATTTGTCTGAGACAGCTTGTAATAAAGGAGTATGTTATGGACATGCTTTATCAGAAACAGCTGGATGGTATGAAGATATGTCAAGATTTGTAAGTTCTTCTTTTCCATGGTTTATACGTGGTGGGAGTAATGGCCTTAAAAATAATGCAGGTGTGTTCACATCAAATTGCGAGAGTGGTGCCACCAATGAGAATATTTCTTTCCGCCTTGTTCTTGCGCCCGTAGGAGCGTAAACAATAATTTATGAACTTTGTCAATTAGCTTGAGCGAACTGTTTATATAGGATTAATAACTAAAAGAGAGTTTTTAAGACTCTCTTTTGATTGGTTCTAATCGCTTTACAAATTTTTTTAGATTGGTGTAACCATCTTGATGATATGTTGCGTTAATCTTTTCTAAATATTCCTCTAAAGATTGAGTAGGTAAAGTAAAACTTCTTTTTAAAAGATAGAATGCTTTTTCAGGATCTTGTCTATATAAATTATATAAATCCAGTGCTCCTAAAAGGGAATGAATCATCATGATATTTTCATCAAAGTCTGAATCAATATAACCAATAGCATTACATTTATTTATAAAAATCGGAATGTTTTGTTTTTCTAATTCTTTTTCTAATTTATGTATAGATAAATAATAAGGGCTATATTTGGCAAACTTAGAGGCATAATATTGTATGTTTAGATTTTGAATAAAGGTATTTATAATATGGATTCTGTTTTGTACTTCTTTTAAGGATTCTTCTTGACTATATCCATAGTTTTGAGCAAAATCATTCATAATTAATTCGATAAAGTAACCTTCTAATTCCAAAAAATAAGAATTTTCTTCTTTTTGTGTTGAAAGGAATTGTTCTTTATATAAATGTCCTAGTTCATGTCCTAGTGTATTAAACTCTAATACCGTTTGGTTGCGATAAATAACAGCAAAAGGATGAGGAAGGAAAGTATCCAAATAACACGTTCCTAATTCAGGAATCATTTCGTAATCTTCATCGGAGATGGGTAATAGTTCAACGATTCGATTAGGACCATACAAGGTATCTTCTGCGAACCTTGCAAACTCTTTGTTTACTTTTCTCAGTACTTCTAATACGTTTGCTACTAATTCTTGGTCACTTTTAATTGTTTTTTTAAATTCAGAAGGACTGTAGGCTTCTACTTCTGGAACAGAATGAATAGCTTCTCTTGCAATGTGCTCAAAACTTTTATCAGTAAGATTTTGATAAGGTTTTACATAATTTTGATAAAGTGCATGAGCAAGACTTTCTTGACGTGGCGGTTTAGCTTCTTCACCAACTATTAACTCTTCACTATAATTTTCAATTAAAGATTGAGGTAGCTGAAGCATTTCTTCAAGAAATTCAATATCTTCTTCAATACCTTCTCTTTTTTTACGGGAAGGTTTCATTTCTAGGAGTTTCTTTTTTTGTATTAAAAGTTCTTCTAGTTCTTGTTTATCCCAAGTAAATGACTTCATACTTTTCACCTCACTCGGGTATTATTGTATAAATTTTTCATCTGTTCGTCAACAAAAACACAATAATGTAAGTAAATACT
The DNA here is from genome assembly GCA_947623935.1 of uncultured Bacilli bacterium. Classification (GTDB taxonomy): domain Bacteria; phylum Bacillota_I; class Bacilli_A; order RF39; family UBA660; genus Faecenecus. The sequence goes on from CANQIE010000008.1 coordinate 22,481, forward strand.
GATATTTTTTGGTATAATAGAAATAGAAAGAAGGTATGATTATGCCCACACCTCATATAGAATGTGAAAAAGGAATGATTAGTAAGAATGTTATTATGCCAGGAGATCCACTACGTGCAAAGTTTATAGCAGAACATTTTTTAACGGATGTAAAGATGGTCAATCAAGTACGAAATTGTTTGGCTTATACCGGAAAATACAAGGGAAAGGAAGTTACTGTTTTTTCTTCCGGCATGGGTATTCCTAGCATGGGAATCTATGCTTATGAACTATATCAGTTTTATGATGTAGAGAAAATTATTAGAGTAGGGTCTTGTGGTACGTTTAAAGAAGATATCCATTTATTTGATTTGATACTTGTTTCTTCTTCTGTAAGTGAATCTACTTTTGGACAAGTCTTTTCTGGAAGTAGGGAAGAACAGGTATATGGAAGTAGTACGTTAAATCAAAAAATTAAAGAGGTAGGGAAGTCTTTAAATAAAAATATTTACGAAGGAAATGTTTATTGTTCCGAAGCTTTTTATTCCATGATGAAAGAAAAGTCTTCTCTTATTGAAAAGTATCAATGTTTAAGTGTGGAAATGGAAAGTTTTGCTTTATTTCATATTGCAAATGCCTTACATAAAGAAGCAAGTTGCTTACTTACGGTTTCAGATTCCATGGTCACCAATGAAGAAACTTCGAGTGAAGAGCGGGAAAAAGGTTTTACCGATATGATTGAAGTGGCATTAGAATCCATACTTTTCTAATAATTTAGTAGAAAATACATATAATAAGAACAGATTAAAGGGAGCTGATGAAGATGCAAGAGAAAAAAGTAAAATATGGTTCAGATACCATTCATATGATTAAGACGGATCAATTTAGAACGATTACCATAAAAGTAGTCTTAAAAGAGAAAGTCGCTAAAGACAGGATTACCATGCGTAATTTTTTAACTAGTATGCTTACCGATACAACGTTAAAATATCCAACGAAAAGGTTATTAATCAAGGAGGCAGAAGATTTATATAATGTTGACTTTCATATCTTAAATAGACGCCTTGGTAAATATAGTAATACTAATATTACGATGAGTTTATTAAATGAGAAATATACGGAAGAAGGCATGCTTGAGAAAAGTATTGAATTTTTGAGTGAAATCTTATTTCATCCCAATATAAAAAACAATCAATTCAATCAAAAATCGTTTGAATTTATCATGGAAAACAGTAAAAAGGCGATTCTTGGCATGGAAGAGCGAAAAGAAGCTTTGGCAGTAGTCCGAATGATGGAAAAGATGGGATACGATCCACTTACGTATAGAGATTATGGTTATGTAGAAGATTTAGAGAAAATTACACCTCAAAATTTAGTACCTTTTTATAAAGAATGGATTAAAAAAGCCCACTTTGATATTTATGTTTTAGGCGATATTTCTTTTTCTAAGATAGAATCGCTCTTTAAAAAGTATTTTCCGATTGAAACCTATAAAAAAGAAATCGTTACGCCTTTCTTAGATCCACTTCCAAAAAGGAGAAAAGTTCAAACTGTGGTAGAGACCGATGAAGTGGAACAAGCGAAACTCGTTATTGGTTGTGTGGTAGATCCTCTAGAAAAATATATGCATAACTATGTATGGAACCTCTATACCATTATTTTAGGAGCCAGTCCAGACTCTAAATTTTTTAAAAATATTCGGGAAAAACATTCAGTTTGTTACTACGTCAATGCCTCGATGCGAAAGTTTGATCATTTGCTTTTAATTCGAGCAGGCATTGATGAAAGTCAATTTAAGAAAACCGTTTCTCTTATTAAAAAAGAAATGAAAGCAATGGCTAAGGGAGATTTTTCTCTTGAAGATATAGAGAAGGCCAAGAAACTTTATATTTCTCTTTTGGATGAGATGAACGATAACCCGAATGAGTTGATTGAGTCCTATATATCTTCCGATTTATCTGGAATAGGCTCGATTGAAGAACGGAAAAAAGAAATTTTAAAGGTGACCAAAGAAAACATTGTTGAGATGGCTAAAAAAGTACATTTTGATACCATTTATTTATTGAAAGGAGAAAACCATGGAAGAGATTAAACTAGCTGGACTTGATCAAAGTCTATTTTATGAAAAACTAGAAAATGGTTTGGAGGTGTATCTTCTTCCTTATCCTAAGAAAAAGAATTTTTGTGTACATTATGCTACCCATTTTGGATCTCTTGATACGGAGTTTGTTCCGGTAGGAGAAGATAAAATGATTAGGGTACCCGATGGTATTGCTCACTTTTTGGAACATAAGATGTTTGAACAAGAAGATGGGCAGGATCCTTTTAGCTTCTTTACGGAAAGAGGTTGCGATTGCAATGCTTCGACTACCTGGAAAAGTACAAGGTATTTATTTTCAGGATGTGACCACTTAGAAGAAAACTTAGATTATTTGCTCTCATATGTCAACCGTCCTTATTTTACGGATGAAAATGTCGAAAAAGAAAAAGGCATTATTGCCGAAGAAATTAAGATGTATAACGATGATATTGATTGGACGATGGAACGTAAAATGAAAGAAGCTACTTTCCATAAAGACCATATCAAAGTCGATATTGCAGGAACTGTGGAATCGATTGGAGAGATTACCAAAGAAGATTTATATCATTGCTATAATACTTTTTATCAGCCAAGCAATATGTTTCTAATTGCTACCGGAAATATCGATTGCGAAAAGATAATCGAACAAATTAAAAATCATCCCGATTTAAAAAATCGCAAAAGTAATCTTCCGTTTACCGTAAAGAAAGAAAAAGAAGAAAAATCGGTCGTTCACAAATATCAAGAAATAGAACAAAATGTAGTAAATCAAAAAGTGGGATTAACCTTTAAGATTCCATGGGATAGTAAAATGGATCCGTATTTGTTTGATACTTATTTAGGAAGTCTCTTATCGATTTTGTTTGGGCAAAGTTCTGTCTATTCCGAAATGATTCGGGATAATGGTTTAGCTACAACGTTCTTCTATATGCGGGAACACACCGATGATTATGTAACGATTGAATTTATTGCTCAAGCCGATGATGCGAAAAAGTTTACGGATTTTGTTATCGATACTTTGAAGAATGGAAAAATCACCAAAGAAGATTTAGAACGGGTTAAAAAAGTATGGATTTCCTCGGAAGTTATCATGGTCGATAATAGCGAAGCAACTCTTGACAATATCTATTACGATTTAACAGAATTTAGAAGATTAATTCCTGATAAAATAGAGATTTATAAATCGTTATCGTTTGATACCTTAAAGAAGATTCGTAAAGATCTTAAATTAGATTCTTATTCCGTAGTCGTAGTTCATCCTAAAGAAAACAAAGAGTAAGACAAGTTTTTGTCTTTTTTCTTGAAAGAAGCAATATCTTTCTATATAATAAAATATTGTTTGAGGTGGTAGTATGTATTATTTTCCCCTATTAAAGAATAAAGAATTACAGGTATATTCGCTTTCTTTAAAGGTTATTTTATCGATGGCTCATGACCCAATACCGGTAAATGAATGCTATCTTTCGTATTATCCGGAAAAAGATAGGTCTTGTTTCATTGGTTATCAAGAAATGAAAAGTCTTCCATGGGATGTTTTTTATAAATTGGCTAAAAATACGAAAGATGCTTATTTTTTGATGGCCGTGAATAAAAGTTATTCGATTAAAACACCTTCCATTATTACTTCTAGGAACTTTTCCTCTATTTCAAGTAGTACTTTATATTATCACTTGTTATATCAACTGTTAGATCCTACTTTAAAAGATGAAGTATTAGATTTAGACCGTTTGGTGGATCGCAATGGAGCCTTTAAAGAATTGTTGGATCGGTTTGATCAAAAAGGCTTCCGTTACTTAAATGAAGATGCCGATAAAGTTCTTTTGCCTTCGTTTGTAGAAGCTCATTTAGAAAAAACCATTCCCTTGATGGAAGTCCAAGATTCGACTAGAAAGACTCGATATTTTTGCACGGATGCCTATTGGAATTCCTATCTATCGGTTGCAAAACGTAATGGAGATTTAGTGAAAGAATTTAATCCTCCAAAAGAGAGCAAGAAGCCATATGAAAAAAGAGTTTAGTCGTTTTGAAAAGTTAATTGGAACGGAAGCTTTTGAAAAACTTACTCAAAAGACCGTTTGCGTAGTAGGTGTAGGTGGAGTAGGGGGCTATGTCGTCGAATCATTTGTAAGATCGGGAATAGAATCTCTTATTTTAGTTGATTTTGATAAGGTCGATGTAACTAATCTCAATCGCCAAATTATTGCTTTGCAATCGACCATTGGAAAAGATAAAGTAGACGTTTTTAAAGATCGTATTTTAGATATTAATCCTTCTTGTAAGGTGAAAACTTATCGATTTAAGTACGATGAATCGAAAAAAGATTTCCTTTTTCATGAAAAAATCGATTTTTTAGTAGATGCATGTGATGATATCAAAGCGAAAGAAAGTCTTATTGAAACTTGTCTTGCTAAAGGAATTCCTTTTATTTCTTCGATGGGTACGGGGAAAAGATTAGATCCAAGTAAACTTATTATTACGACTTTGAAGAAAACTTCTTATGATCCCTTAGCACGTATTTTACGAAAATGGGTAAAAGACAATGAAATTAAAGGAGTAATTCCTGTTCTTTCTTCTCTAGAGGCTCCTTTAAAAATAGAGGGAAGAGAAGTCGCTTCATCTTCCTTTGTTCCTGCTAGTGCAGGACTCTTAATTGCCTCTTATGTGATAAAAGAATTACAAAAAAAATAGAGCTTTAAACTCTATTTTTATAATTTACGGTAAAGACCTACCACTTTTCCTAGAATCGTTACAGTTGGTAATATAATAGGGGCCATGGTATCATTTTCCGGTTGAAGACGAATATGGTCTTTTTCTTTGTAGAATGTTTTAACCGTTACTTCGTTTTCTTGGGTCATGGCTACTACGGTATCTCCATTATGAGCTGTTGCTTGACGTTCTACAATTAAGATATCACCATCGTAAATGCCTACATTGATCATTGATTCTCCACTTACGGTTAAGGTAAAAATTTCATTCTTTCTAGAAATTAAGTTAGCGGGAAGTGAAAAATATTCATTGGGTACTTCGATTGCTTCAATAGGGTTTCCTGCTGTTACTTTTCCTAATAAAGGAACTTGTACTACGTCATCATTTTTCATTTCAAATTCGTTCGGTACTAATAATTCAATGGTACGATTTTTAGAACCATCTTTTCGGATGTAACCTTTCTCTTCAATCTGTTTTAGATGAAAGAAGATAGTAGCAGGACTTTTCAAATTCAAAATTGCTCCAATTTCTCTTACGGTTGGGGGATAACCTTTCTCCGCCATAAATTCTTTAATTACTTGTAAAATATCACTTTGTCTTGTGGTTAGTTTTTCCATTCTATAACCTCCTTAAATTCACTTTACCATAAAATGTGTAAAGTGTCAAACAAATGTTTAAAAAAATGTAAAAAAATATTGACCAAACAGTTGTTTGATAATATAATGGAAGTATAAGAAAGGAAGGTAATAGTTATGAAATTGAAAAAACAAGTAAAAATGATTTTGGTAGGTTACTTAATTGTCGCCATCATTTCCTATTTTGCTTTAGGAAGAATCGAAAAATTAGAAAGTGTTGAGGATTTAGAAAGCAATAATCAAAAAGTGGTTTCTCTTGTTCGATAAGGATAAAAGTTTATAGGTGTTTTGAGGCTTTATTCGTGTTATAATAAAAATGGTGATGTACGTTGAAAAAAGTAATTTTAATTGATGGAAATAATATTTTATTCCGTAGTTATTATGCTACTGCTTATAGTGGTAGCAATTTGAAAAATTCAAAAGGTTTTCCTACTAATGCCTTGTATGGTTTTATTAATATGTTAAATAAAATCATTAACGAAGAAAATCCAAGTTATGTGATGATTGCCTTTGATAAGGGAAAGACTTTTCGCCATGATAAATACAAAGAGTATAAGGGTGGAAGAGGCGAAACGCCTGAAGAATTATTGGAACAGTTTCCAGTTGCTAAAAAATTAACGGAAGCCATGGGCATGACTTATGTCGAAATTGATAATTATGAAGCGGACGATATTATTGGTACCTATGCCAAAAAAATTGATGAAGACGAGGAATACACGGGAACTATTATCAGCAGCGATAAAGATTTGCTTCAATTAATTTCACCCGACGTTGATGTGAAACTTTTGAAACAAGTTGGTTATATTAGAATGAACGAAGATGTCTTTAGAGAGACCTATGGTATTGATCCTATTCGTATGATTGATTTAAAAGCCCTAATGGGAGATGCTAGCGATAATATTCCAGGGGTTAAAGGAATTGGTGAAAAAACGGCTCTTGCCCTTTTAAAAACATATGATAATGTCGATAATTTATATGCTCATATTGATGAGATTAAAGGTAAAACACATGAAAAATTAATTGCTGATAAAGACGCTTGCTACATGAGTAAAGATTTGGCTACCATTTACCGTGAAGTTCCGATTGATACTGATTTTGAAAAAATTAAATATCGCGGTATCGATACTTTAAATTATATTGCTTTATTAGAAGATTTGGAGTTTTATTCACTCATTAAAAAATTAAATATTCCTAAAGAAGTCATGAAAGAAAACATGGAAGAAGAGCAAGATGAAAAAATCGATTTTCAAATTATCGATACCAAAGAAAAATTAGCTTCTTTAAAATTAGATCATCCTTTTGCTTTCTATTTAGAAATCTTAGGAAACAATTATCATCGTGATAAAAAATTAGGTATGGGTATCTATAATGAAGAAGTTGCTTGTTTTATTCCTTTTTCGCTATTAAAAGAAAATCCTTCTTTTTTTGATACAGAGACTACTAAATACACTTACGATTTCAAAAAGACATTGGTTCCATTTCTTTACGAGGATTATAAAATTAAAAACGTTACTTTTGATACTATGGTCGCATCCTACTTACTCAATAAAAATATTAAAGACGATATTGCTTATCTTGCTAATCAAATGCATTATAATATTCCTTTTTATGAAAAAGTATTTGGTACCAGCAATGTCAATAGTCGCTTAAAAGAACCTAGTGAAGAAGTAATAGCAGATCTTGCAGTACAAAAAGCGAAATTTATTTTTGAAACGAAAGAAAGTTTAGAACAAGAATTAAAAGATGAGGAAGCTTATACTTTATTTGAAAAGATTGAAATGCCTTTAATTCCGGTTTTAGCCGATATGGAGTACACAGGTATTTTAGTCGATCAAGATTATTTACAATCGATGAGTCTAGAATTAAAAGCAAAGATGGATGAGATAGGGGAAGAAATCTATCGTTTAGCCGATGTACGATTTAATTTGATGAGTCCTAAACAATTAGGAGAGGTCCTTTTTGATAAACTAGCCATTCCGTATCCTAAACGGATTAAAGAAAATGAGCGATATTTAACAAATAAAGAGATTTTGGATAAATTAGCACCGGATTATCCGATTGTAGAAAAAGTCTTGGAATATCGAACTTTTTCAAAACTATATACAACGTATGCGATTGGGTTAATCAATGAAATTCATCCGGATGGAAGAATTCATACGATTTATACTCAGACGCTTACTAGAACAGGACGTTTGTCTTCCATTAGTCCGAATCTTCAAAATATACCGGTAAGACTAGAATATGGTAAACTCATTCGAAAGGCTTTTATTCCATCTTTAGGATGCATTCTTTTATCAAGCGATTACTCGCAAATTGAACTTCGTATGTTTGCCCATATGGCGCATGCATCAAACCTTATTGAAGCGTTCCAAGAAGGAAAAGATATTCATATGAAAACCGCTATGGATATTTTCCATGTCGAGGAAGAAGAAGTTACTAAGGATATGCGAAGAAGTGCTAAAGCCGTTAACTTTGGAATTTTATATGGTATTAGTAGTTTTGGATTAAGTGAAGACTTAGGTATCGATATTGCGAGTGCCAAGAGTTTTATTAACGACTATTTAAATACTTATCCAGGCATCCGGGAATACATGGACGAAGTAATCGAGAAAGCTCATAAACTAGGCTATGTTAAGACAATTATGAATCGTAAACGAACAATTGAAGAATTGAATAATAAAAACTATATGATCCGAAGTCAAGGAGAAAGAATGGCTTTAAATACGCCGGTTCAAGGAAGTGCTGCCGATATTTTAAAGAAAGCTATGATTGAGATTTATCAAGCTTTTAAGGAAAAAGGCTTAAAGAGTAAGATGTTATTGCAAGTACACGATGAGCTTGTTTTTGAAGTACGTAAGGAAGAAGAACAGGAAGTACGAAAGATTGTTAAAGACTTAATGGAAAATACGTATCAATTAGATGTGCCTTTAAAGGTGGATATTGAAACGGGAAACAATTGGTACGAAGCGAAGTAAGGGGAAATTCACATGCCAGAAAAACCAGAAGTGGTCACGGTTGCCAAATGCCTAAAACCAAAATTAGTGAATAGACAAATTAAAAAAGTAGATGTCTATTGGGATAATGTGATTGCCTCTCCTAGTGTTGAAGCATTTAAAAAAGAAATTATTGATCAAACAATTTTGGATATTTCAACAAGAGGGAAGTGGCTCGTTATTACGTTATCCAAGGATGTTTTACTTATCCATTTACGAATGGAAGGAAAGTTCTTTTTTCGTGAAGTAGGAACGATTCGTAATAAACATGAACACGTAGTCTTTACTTTAGATAACGATATGGAGTGGCGATTCCACGATGTGAGAAAATTTGGTAAAATGTATTTGCTTCCTAAAAGTTACGCCTATACTTCCAGGCCATTATCGCTTCTTGGATTAGAGTATGATGACCAAAATTTATCGAGTAGTTACTTATACGATAAATTACGAAAAAAGTCTCTTCCTATTAAAAGCGCCTTGTTGGATCAATCCATTATTGCAGGGATTGGGAATATTTACGACGATGAAATTTTATTTTTAAGTGGTATTAATCCTTTAAAAAAAGCCAATAAAATTTCTAAAAAGAAATGTGAAGATATCATTGACAATACGAAAGAAGTGTTGGATCATGCGATTGCTTTAGGAGGTACCACGATTCGGAGCTTTACTTCGGAAGAAGGGGTACATGGCCTTTTTCAAAATGAACTACTGGTTCATGGAAAAAAAGAGTGTCCTCATTGTCATGGTAAAGTAAAAAAGATTGTGGTGGGTGGACGTGGTACTTACTATTGTCCCGTTTGTCAAAAATAACAAAGATCAAGGATTAATCGGAGGTGTTTTGTATTCCTTTTCGATTAATTTTTTTTGATCTTTTAATGGAAAAACTAATGCATAAATTTTGGTTACTTGCTGTTCTTTTGCTAACATTATATCCTTTAGGTCTTTTAATCTTGTAATAATAGGAATCTTTGTATTTTTTTTGATTTCGTGAAGATATTTTTGCCCCTTTACACTAAAGCCTAGAATACGAAGATAGGTAATTTCTTTCATGGATGAGGCTTCTTCTTTGGTAAATTGACATAGAATATGGACAAACATGCGATTAATTCGGTTATAAGTATATCGTTTGGTTTTAATTTTTTGTACTAAATCGGCATAACTATCCACTTTATCGATAAATTTTAAAATACGCTTATCGATTCCTTCATCGACCGTTTGAAATCCTTCTAAATGGTCCTGGTTTGTATAAATTTGATATTTTAAATAAGGAAAATAATCTTCCATCGTAGGAAGGATTCTTTTTAAATAAGGATAGGTGTAGGATGGAACATAGGCTTTAATATCTTGTTTCTTTTCTAGAGCAAGCCGTATACTAGTGGCACTTGTTATTTTCTCTTTTAACTCTTTACTATGATATTCGTTGGTTCTTTGAATAGTTAAAGGAGTTATTTTTGCTTTTTGTTTTATAATTTCACGAATATAACTGATTCCAAGAATATCGTTTGGAAGATTGATTTCATTTTGTCCTAATTTTTTTAAAGCTTTTGATAAAGCGGTAGGATAATTGATTCCTTTTTTGATCTCTTGCTTAATTTCTTCCTGATACTTTTTATCTAATTGAATTTGAGCAAGTCTAGTTAGCATTTCAATGTCGTTGGATTCACTTCCAAAGACTAAATAATCTACTTTCAATTCTTTTAGAATGGAAATGGCACCTCTTGCAAAAATATCAGCACTTTGTGTGGCAAAAGGGAAGGGTAGTTCCACTACTAAATCGACACCATAATGAAGGGCAATTTCTGTTTTATCCCATTTATTTAAGATGCTTGGAATACCTCGTTCTGTAAAACAGGAAGATAAGACTAAGACTAAGAGGCTATCAGGAAAAAGTCCTTTGATTTTATGAATATGATATAAATGTCCTTTATGAAAAGGGTTGTATTCTGCAATGATTCCTACTTTAACCATGTTTCATCACCTAGCGTTATCATATCATAAATTCTTTTGTGAGCGGTAGTTTATTTGACAAAATGGCCTCCTTATGCTAAAATAAGTCGCTAGTAAAAAAAGGTGATTTACTATGATAGATTTTGCTATTTATGAAGAAAAATTAGAAGAAATATCCTTACAATCGGCTAAAGAACAAAATGCTCAAATTTTTTCATTACTTTCTTCTTTGATCGCTCAAAAGAAGGAATTAACTATAGATTTACGTTTAGAATTAACACAAGATCAAAGAAAATATACCTATCTCGATCGGTTGAGTAAAATTCATCATTTGACTACTAAATATTTAGATCAGGCATCTTACCAAGAATTAGTGAATATGCTTCCTAAAGAACATGTTATAGATGAGTTCTTAATCGATCATACAATGATAGATGACAAGACGGATTTATCTTCCTATTTGAGATATAATTCTTTTCTTTATGGAGAGCATATTAAAAATTTTAGAAAAACCAAATATGGAATTAGACTAGATACTAGTTTAGGGGCTATCACTTATTACCAAGCAAGTGATCGTTTTTTAGAAGATAATACAAGAATGAAGGAACTTCTTTTTAATCATCGTACTATCCATGGAAATTTTCGTTGTCATGAATTATCTTATGATCTTACGCGCATATTAGGAGCTACGGCTAAGACAGGACTTCTTACAAGTCTTGGTTATCGTTATCTTCATTCCTGGGTAGAGTACGATTCATTTGCTATCGATATTGCTCATAATTTAGTACTTAAAAAGAAGGACTTTACGAAGCTTTGTGAACCGGAAGTTTGGAATAGTTTAAGTTTTGAAGAAATGGAGGCCTATCAAATTGGGCCTATTACTTATGCGAACTACAAAGGTGAAAGAGTAAATTATATGTCGCTTGTAGCCCTTGCCCTCCTACATCATTTTGAATCGATTGAAAACAAAGACATGGCTTACTATAAAATAAAAAGATAAAAAGAAAGAAGGAGTGCTAATGCAAGACTACACCTATGCCGTCGACGATGTAGAAATAATGATGGATGCTTCTTTTGTATCTTCAACGGAGGCCTATTTGTATCGTATAAAAGATTTTTTTAAGAATAAAAAAGTCGAAGTTCTTGACCGAGCTAGCAAAGAATGGTGGTATCAGAAAAAGAAACATGGAATCGCTAGTATGGAAGACTTGTACAATATTTTTTTTGAATTAGGGACTCAGGAATATTATGCACGTTTTTTAGATGAATGGATGGAACCAGAAAAAGTGATTGTGGACTATATGCAGTTTCATTCAAACTATCCTAGTCCTTTTCCTTTTTATCTTAGAAAAAACTACTTTATGAAAAATATGTTTCTCTATCGAAATAGTATTGATTCTATTGAAACTAAGGAGCATAAAATTCAGCTATCTACACAACTTGGAACTATTTCTTTTAGGCAGGCTTCGGATACCTATGTAAAAAATGATCCTTATTTATGTGATATTTTAGCGCATCATCGTTTTTCAGATGGATGTTATCATTGTCATGAGTTATCTTATTATTTAGTAAGTAGAATGGATGCTACCTTAGTTACTGGAATCATCAAATTATTGGAAGGAAAAATCTTACACTCGTGGGTTGAAGTAGAGGATGTTGCAATCGATATTGCTCATAATTTGGTCTTATTGAAGGAAGATTTTAACCGGTTGTATCATCCCGTGGTTTGGAACACTTTAACACATCATGACATAAGGAACAATTCTCTTCCATCTAATTTAGATCTCTTTTCTCATGGAAAAGTAGAGTCTCTTCAAACGCCTTATGTTTTAGCACTAAAGAAACATTATCTTTTAAATAACGAAAAAACGCAGTAGAGTTTTTCTTGCATTTTAGCTTGTTATTCGGTATAATGTTAATGCTGGTGGTGATAACATGTTCGATTTAACCGCATTAAATAGTCATGTCACGGATAAGATTGATATTGACCAAGAAGTGATACTTCCAAAAGAAATCTACCAAAATAGTGAACTTTTAGATTTATCGCCTATCAAAGTAAAAGCCACTATCTACAAGGATGCAGAAGATGAAAATGTGATCGATATTCAAGCCAGTGGCCAAATGACCTTACAAGATGCCATTAGTTTAAAAGAAGTTGTTTATCCTTTTTCTCTTGAATTAGAGAAAGAACCCTTAGAAACTTTAGAAAGTAATCAAAATACTCTTGATTTTCAAGCGCTTTTATGGCAAAATATTGTTTTAGAGATTCCACTAAAGTTTACTGAGGTGGAAGATTTTAGTGAATTTCAAGGGACTGGCTGGAAATTATTAAGCGAGGATGAATTAAAACAGGAACAAAATCCTTTTAATGATCTCTTGAGTAAATTTGGGAAGGAGTGAGAATATGCTAAAATTAAACATTCAATTATTTGCTGTACCATTCCATCGTGTATCAAAAACGAGAAAGAGAATGAGAAGAGCACACAATGCATTAACGGCAAATGGAACCGTAAAATGTCCAAACTGTGGTGAAGCAATTCGTCCTCATAGAGTTTGTGCAAAGTGTGGTTACTACAAAGGTAAAGAAGTTGTAGCAGTTAAAGAAGCAGAATAGAAAAGTAAAAAGAACGAAATCCAGAAGGGTTTCTTTTTTTTGACAAAAAAAGACTACTTGTTTTTTATATGATAAGAGTAGGTGAAGCGTATGAAGATTTATCTTGATTTAGTCTTTTTTCTAAACTTTGCTTTTGACTTTCTTCTTTTACTATTGACATCCTATCTTTTAAAAAGAAAGGCTAAAATAAAAACACTTGTTCTTGCTGCGTTCGTGGGAAGCATTAGTATCATTACGCTCTTTCTTCCTATGAATTCTATTATCTTATTTCTTTTTAAAACAGGTATTAGTCTTTTGATGGTGCTCATCTCTTTTGGCTTTAAAAACAAAACTTATTTTTTTAAAAATTTTCTTTATCTTTATTTGGTAAGTGTTCTTTTAGGAGGCCTTCTTTATGCCTTAAACATTCAGTTTAGTTATAAGAAAGAAGGACTCATCTTTTTTTATCAAGGTTTAAGTATTAATATGTTTCTTTTGTTTATCATAGGACCTCTTCTTCTTTATCTTTATTGTAAAGAATTAAAGACGCTTCCTTTAAGGCAAAAAGTGACCCACTTTCTTACGGTGTATTTAACTTCCAAAAAGAAATTTTCTCTTAAAGCTTATTTGGATACGGGAAATCGACTATACGATCCTTACCATCATCGACCGATCTTACTTATTTCCTCTTCTTTGTTAGAGATTCCCTATGAAGAAGCTATTTTAGTTCCATACGAGACTGTAAGTGGAAAGGGAATTTTAAAATGTAGAAAGGTAGAGAAAATCGTAATTGATGAAGATAAAACGATTTACAATGTGTTGGTTGCTAAAAGTCCTGTTCCTTTTCATTTAGAAGATGCCGAAGCGATACTTCATCCAGATTTTATGAAATAGATCCTTGTTTCGACAAAATAAAAGTAGGGAAATGCTTATACTAAAAATAACCACTGAATCATAGGATAAACTAGAGGAGGGATGATATGATTACATTATGGTTATTATTGGGAACATTATATGAAAAGTGTAGTTGTTTATTTTATGTGGGAGCAACCGATGTTTTACCGGAACCTTTATCGAAAGAGGAAGAAGAATATTATCTCACCATGGCGGAAGATGGAGATCTTTTTGCAAGAGATAAACTGATTGAACACAATTTGAGACTTGTTGTGTTTTTAGCTAAGAAGTACGATAATACTAAAGTAGATTTGGAAGATTTAGTAAGTATTGGAACCATTGGTTTAATTAAAGGAATTAAAACCTATCAAATGGATAAAAATATAAAACTGGCAACCTATGCGTCTAGATGTATTGATAATGAAATTTTGATGTATTTGCGCAAAAATAAAAAGGTGAGGACAGAAGTCAGTTTTGATGAATCCTTGAGTTTTGATCCCGATGGAAACGAACTCCATTTAGAAGATATTTTAGGAACCGAAGCTGATATTGTGACCCGAGGATTAGAAGAAGAGACAGAACGGAATCTATTGATGCAAGAAATTAACAAATTAGAAGCAAGAGATCAAGAAATTATCAAACTTCGCTATGGTTTAGATGGCAAAGAAGAAATGACCCAAAAGGATGTTGCCGATCTTTTAGGCATTAGTCAGTCGTATATTTCAAGGATTGAAAAGAAAGTGATTAAGCGTCTTAAAAACATTGTTCGTTGCTAAACTATTTTTCTCTATGAAAAATAGTTTTTTTGTAATAAATAAGCAAATTTTTAAGTTAAAATTTAGAGACTGTAAACCTTTTTTAAAAAAATGAATTAGGGTATTATCAAACATATTTAATCATGCTAGAATAGTATTTGTTAGGATTAATAATTCTTTTTTTGTTCGAGGTGAAGTAGTACATGTTTTCTTTTATGAGTGATACCGTTAATAATCAGATTTATATTATCTATGGCTTAATTGCTGTAGTGCTTGTTTTGATATTCATTCTTTTTATCGTTGATCGAAAAGAAAAGAAAAAAAATCATTCTCTAAGTAAGCCAGCACCTAAGGCTACCATTGAAGTACAAGAAGAGAAAACGGAAATTCCACTCATCGAACCGGTGGAAGAAGTGCCTCCTAAAAATGAAATTAGGTATGTTGAAGAAAATCCAGAAGTAATGAAGACGGAAGCGCAAATGGAACTACAACGTATCACCAAAGAATTGGAAGAAAAAGAAGACGATGACGACAAAATAAAACTTACCAATTTTGAACTTGAACAAGAAGAAAATGCTATTATCAGCATTCATGAACTCATGAAAAAAAGCCAAGAACTTTACGATAAAAATGAAGAAGTACAGTACCAAGATGAAGGAAATGAACCGATTAATTTAGAAGAGTTAAAAGAACGCTTTGAATCTAAAAATATAGAACCTGCACCAGTTGAGGCTAAAGAAGAGATAGAAACAAAAGAACTTAAAAAAGCAGTCCTTAATGAGTTTGTTACGCCAAAAGAAAAAGAAGCTCTAGTAAATAAGGCTCCATCCAAGTTTAAACGTAGTCCTTTTATTTCTCCTATCTATGGTATTGAAAAACCAAAGGAAGAAGAAGTGGAAAAACAAGAGGGGATCAATCCGGTAGAGACCTATACGAGTGAAAATGCTTCTTTGGATGATGAAATACGAAAGACCAATGAATTCTTAAGTGTTTTAAAAGAACTAAAAAAGAATCTTGAATAAAGATTCTTTTTATATGATTAATGTCCTTAAAATTCTTCCTGTATTTAAAAAATTGAGTTTAGCAACTTCTCCTAATTTTTCTTTTCCATATTTTTCAACTAATTCTTTTCCAATTTCATCACAGGCTGGACCTGCTCCCTTAGGTAGAGGCAACTGTACATCATCACAAAGTTTATCAAAAGCTTTAATGAAAAAATAACGGGATAGGATACTAGCACAGGCTACCGCTAAGTTTTTGTCTTCCGCCTTGGTCATAAAGGTGATTCCTCTTTGGATGGTTGCACTATCTTGAATATATTCGTAGTATTTATGTTCTTTTGCAAACTCATCGACGATGATGTAGTCGTAAGTAGGCTTTTCTTCATCAATTAATTGAAAGAGCATTTTATTATGAAGAATCGCTTTGATTTTGTTCATATTGAAGTCCTTGCCGTAGCGTTCGTTATATTCTTTATTCGATAGAATTATGCTTCGATATTTGATTCTTTTAGCAATGAGGGGAGCTAGTTGCAATATTTTTTCGTCGGTTAGTTTTTTAGAGTCTTTAATACCTAGTTCGGTAAGATAGGATACATCTTCTTTTTTGACATAAGCACTACTAACGACAATGGGACCAAAATAGTCTCCGGTTCCGACCTCATCACTTCCTACCGATGAACAGTGGTAGTAATCGGTAGTATCCACTTTTTCTTCCGTTGCACTTTGCCCATCCATCGCTTTCCACATGTTGGCATCGACATCGGCACTCGTTCCTTGAAACATAACTTTACCCGAAGTATACATGGTAATAACGGTATCTTCATCTTCGGCTTGGAAAACGGTATAAGGAATCTGTTTATCTCTTAATTTATCCTTGTAATATTCGATCATTTTTTGTTTGGTTGCATCACTTACTCTAATGACAATATTCATTTTATCTACCTCTCTTTCTATTATAGCGAAAGAACAATAGTATTTTAAAGAGATTTTTGCGAAAAAATATAAAAGTTTACCAGTTTTAATGGTAAATTTTACATACTTCGGTTATAATAGTAATATAAAGGAAGGGAAGTATATGAATATTATTGATGCGGTCATTATTTTAATGATTTTAATGTTTGGAGTCATCGGCTTTAAACGAGGGGTTTTGGAAGAAGTTGTCACCACGGTCGGAACAATCATTGTCTTAATTTTATCTTTCTATCTTAAAAATCCACTTGCTAATTTCTTGTGTGCCCATTTACCATTTTTTAATTTTGGAGGAGTCTTTTTAGGACTCACTTCACTCAACCTTGTTTTATATCAATTAATTTCTTTTTTGATTGTTTCATCGATTCTATATGCACTTTTAAGAATTGTAATGAGTGTTACCGGTGTTATTGAAAAAATATTAAAATTTACTATTATCTTAGGTATTCCCTCTAAAATTTTAGGTGCCATTGCGGGATTTATTGAAGGCTTTGTCATTGTTTTTGTGGCTTTGTTCTTTTTAAATCAACCATCGTTCAATATCGAAATGGTCAAAGAGTCTAAATTAACACCAAAGATTCTAGAAAGCACCCCTGTATTATCCAATATTGTAGGAGATTTCAATCAAGCATTCCACGATATTTACGAGTTATCGAAACAGTATGAACAAAGTGAAGATAAGAATCGTTTTAATCTAGAAACCGTGGATATTCTTCTTAAGTATCACATTGTCGAAGTAAATGATGTGGAAGAGCTTGTTCGAAGCGGAAAACTTTCCATCACAGGCATTGATTCCTTATTAAATAATTATCGATAGGAGAGATAAATATGGTTATACATTTAGAAAAAGAAGATTTTAATGAAGTAATTAAAGAAGGTAAAGTGTTGGTTGATTTTTATGCGGATTGGTGTGGTCCATGTAAAATGCTTGCTCCCATCATTGAAGAATTGGCAAAAGAAAACGAATCTATTAAATTCGTTAAAGTTAATGTAGATTTGCATGAAGATTTAGCTCAGCAGTATGGCATCATGTCGATTCCAACGGTTATTTTATTTGAAAATGGGGAACAATTAAAAAAGCAAATTGGCTTTGTACCAAAAGATGTATTCGAAGAATGGATAAAATAATTCATTCTTTTTTTGTGATCCAACAGGAAGCGATGATTTCGTGTTTGATACCACTTTCATTTAGCATTTTTTCTTCCTCTATAGTCACTTTAAGTCCATAAGTAATATCGGTATCAAACTTTTTTAAAAGCAATTCTTTTCCTTTTAATAAGTAATCGATCTTATTTTGATCTTCATAAGGAAAATAAAGATGGACAATGTAACCCTTTTCAAGACTTACTATTTGGGCTTTTTGAACAGCTCCTTGAATGGCTTTTGTATAGGCTCTTACTAAACCGCCCGTTCCTAATTTAATACCTCCGAAGTAACGAATGACGACGCCACAAACTTGGCATAGTTCTTTTTGCTTTAAAACATTTAAAATAGGGAATCCCGCTGTTTTAGTGGGTTCTTTATCATCACTACAAAATTCTTCTTGTTCAATAATATAGGCATAACAATAGTGCGTTGCTTTGGGATAATCTTTTTTACATTTTTCAAGAAGCATTTGAACTTCTTCCCTAGAGGATACTTTACAAAGAAGACCTATAAAACGTGATTTTTTCTCTTCTATTTCACTTACTGTATTTTCCATTATACTCTTCATAAAAGCACCTCATTTCTATTTAAATTATATTAGGAGCGTATTTTCTTGTCAAATGAAGAAAAATTTTTAAAAAATTTATAAAACTTTATATTTTAAAAATTCAAACTTTTTTTCTTTGGAAAACTTAAATTTCCTCTTAAGTGAAATCTAAAAAAGTTTCTAAGGGAACCTTTTCAAAACTTAAAAAGTGCGA
>CANQIE010000009.1 GCA_947623935.1 uncultured Bacilli bacterium
GAGGGAACAAGCGGAGATAAAAGTACTTGCACCTTTTCAGGTAGGGTATATGATTGCTATTCAAATCCAGGAGAAATAAAAGTTAACTTTATAAGTGGAACTAGTAATATAGCAAGCAATAATTATATAGTACATCCAGCGTTTACATTTGGTGATGATGAATTAACAGGATTATGGTTTGCAAAATTTGAACCTAGTGATAAAGAAAAATGTACGATAGAAGATTATGCTATTGGAAGTGGCTGTGATAAGGATACATTTACTCCAGAAATAAAACCAAATGTGACTTCATGGAGAGGAATAAGATTAGCCACATCGTTTGTAGTATCCCGAAAAATGTCAAATGAAAACAAAATGGTATATGGCTTTGGAGACAATGTTGATACACATATGAGTAAGGATAGGGAATGGATATCCGTAGCCTACTTATCTCAAAGCCAATATGGAAAATATGGAAATGATGGAGAAGAAGTGTATATCAATAATTGCTCTCAATTGATAACAGGAATAGCAGGAGATACAGCAGGTGCAGGACAAAGTAATACTTGTACAAACACTTATGAAACTTTGAAAGGACAAAAAGCATCTACAACCGGAAATATTACAGGAGTCTATGATATGAGTGGTGGATCATATGAACGTGTGATGGGTGTTTTAAGCAATGAAAATGGTATTCCAATTGTTACCTCTGAATCAGGATTTAATGGACTATTAAGCGATGGAAATACTGTATCAGGTAAAGTCGATCTTCCTGAACCAAAGTATTATGATTTATATGGAAAAAATGAAAATACTGCTTGTAATAATGGAGCATGTCATGGATATGGCATATCGGAAACAGCAGGATGGAACAATGATTATTATATTTTTCCAAATACTTTCCCGTGGTTTCTTCGCAGCGGTGCTATACACCACGGTGCTACATCAGGAGTATTCTTTCTCAGTTCCAACCATGGCCCGTCACAAAACGACGTTACATTCCGTATTGTACTTACTCCTATTGAATAATAAAAAAATTGATTTTAATTTTTAAAACCTATCTTTTTATGAGATAGGTTTTATTTTATAAAAATCTGTTGCAATTTAGATTTAATTGTTATATGATATAAGTGTAAAGTTTTACTTTAAGGAGGGACAAGATATGAAGATTACATCAGTCAACGTTCGTAAGATTGAAAAAGAAGGATCACGTATGAAAGGAATTGCATCTGTTCTATTAGATGACAGTTTTGCAGTTCATGATATTCGTATCATCGAAGGTGACAATGGATTATTCATCGCTATGCCAAGTCGTAAGACTGCAACAGGTGGATATAGAGATATTGCTCATCCAATTAATCCAGAAGTTCGTTCAATGTTTGAAGACGCTATTCTTGAAGCATATGAAAATGCTGAAGAACCAGCTGAAACTGAAACGGAAGAAGAATAAGAATGTTAGGACAAGCTTAATGCTTGTCTTTTTTTCTGTTCTATTTATCTATTTATTGCATACCCTTTACTAGGAGGCAATCATATGGATAAAGAAAATCAAACCATACATAACTATAATCATGGAATTACTATTATAGAAAGAAAAAGTGCATTAATCTCAGGTGTTAAAAAAATTGAAAGTTTTGATGACGAAGAATTCTTGATGGATACAGTCATGGGCATGCTAGTCGTTAAAGGAGAAGGACTAGAGCTACTCAAATTAGATACTTTACAGGGAAATGTATCCATCAAAGGGCTTATAAAATCACTTGCCTATATTGAAGAAGGAACCAAAAAAGACAAAGAAAATAGTATTATTAATCGCTTATTTAAATAATGCTTTTAGAAACACAAATACAATCAATGATCTATTCCTTTGTCTATGGACTCTTCTTTTCTTTTTTATTAAATTTAAATTATCGAATTCTTTTTTCTAGTAAAAAAATTATTCAAATACTTGGAAATCTTTTCTTTATAATCGATAATGTGCTGTTATACTTTATTCTCTTAAGATATATTAACGAGGGAATGTTACATACCTACTTTTTAATCCTTTTAATCTTAGGTTTTTATGTAGGAAATTTTACAACCAAAAAGATACGTTATAAGAAATGGTTTTCTTGGCTTCGAAAGAATCAAAAATGATTCTTTTTTTCTTGACAATTATTTTTGTAAAATTATGAAAAGAATTGTCTATTGTATTGAAAAGATTTTTTTCTTTATACTATAATATATGTTAGAAAAGTGGGTGAAAATATGGCTAGGAAAAGAAGTCAAATTAAGACTAAAAGACGTCTTATCTTTTTAGTAAGTACTTCGTTAGTTATTGTTTTCACAGTGCTTTTTACCATTGGTGGGTATTGGGTAGATATTATTTCGAAATATAAAGAAAAACAAGTATTAGAGCAACAATTAGTTGATTTAAAAAATGAAGAAGCTGTTTTAAAAGTAGATGTAGAGAAATTAAAAGACTCTGATTACATTGCAAGATATGCAAGAGAAAAATATCTTTATTCCAAAGAAGGAGAATTTATTATTAAAATTCCTGAATAACAAGATGTGGGGGAAATTATGCAAGAGAAGGTATTAGCATTTTTAAATAAATATCATGTTACCGAAGAAGATTGTTTAGTAGTAGGTGTATCAGGGGGACCTGATTCACTTACGTTATTAGCGATACTTAAGGAGTTATCAAAAAAGATTCCTTATTCTTTAGTGTGTGCTCATGTCAATCATAATGTGCGTAAAGTAAGTGCGAAAGAAAAAATTTTTGTAGAAGATTGGTGTAAAAAACACGATATTGTGTTTGAATCGATGACCATTGAAAAATATGGAGATGATAATTTCCATAACGAAGCAAGGAACTTGCGTTACCAATTTTTTGAAAGTTTAGTCCATAAATATCATGCATCTTATTTAGTAACAGCCCATCATGGAGACGATTTGATGGAAACGATTTTGATGCGGATTGTAAGAGGATCAACCCTTAAAGGCTATAGTGGCTTTAGTGAATATGTAGATATGGGTGATTATGCTATTTTAAGACCATTTATTTCTTTTACCAAAGAAGAGATTACAAAGTATGCGGTTAAAAATAAGATTCCATATGTCATTGATAAATCCAATTTTAAAAGCAAATATACAAGGAATCGGTACCGTAAAGAAGTTCTTCCTTTTTTACGAAAAGAAGATCCGCTAGTACACGAGAAATTCTTAAAGTTTAGTCGTCTTTTAGGAGAATACAATGACTTTATTGATCGTGAGACCAAGAAGGCTTTATCAAAAGTATATCAAGATAATGTCTTATCGATTTCGAAATACGAAGAGTTAGAACCTTTATTAAAGACCGAAGTCATTCATTCCATTTTAGAGCAAGTCTATCAAGATGATTTAATGCTTATTAACGATCGACATGTCAGTTTGATTAAAGAATTAATTGCATCTAGAAAGAGTAATGCCTTTATCTATTTACCGAATGAAGTAAAAGTGGTTAAGAGCTATGATGAAGTACGCCTAATTGTGGAAACAGGAGAAGTCGCTAGTTACGAAATAGAACTTATTGATTATGCTTTTCTTCCGAATGGAAAACATTTAGAGCTTGTGAATGAATGTGAAGAAAATGATAATAATATTTGTAGATTAGATAGTAGTGAAATTAGCTTGCCTCTTTATGTAAGGACCAGGAAGCATGGCGATAAAATGGAACTTTTAGGAACAAAAGGGCACCGTAAAATTAAGAATATTATGATTGATAAAAAAATTCCGATGGATGAAAGAGAACTTTGGCCTGTGGTCATTGATTCCAAAGGCGTCATCGTGTGGTTACCAGGCCTTAAAAAAAGTAAATTTAATAAGACAAAACAAAGTAAGTGTGATATAATAATAAAATATTATTAAGCAAGGAGGAAAAAACATGAATCGTAAAACAGTAAAAAGAGGATTACTTCCTTATGTATTTTTACTTGTATTAATGTTAGGAGTTTTTTACTTTATCAATGTTTTAAATCAAAAAGTAAATGTCTTAACCTATGATGAATTATTATCAAAATTACAAAGTGGAGAAGTTACAGAAGTATTGGTAACGCCAAAAGAGAGAGCCTTAATTTATGAAGTTAGAGGATCGTTAAAAAGTTATCAAGAAAATGAATCTTTCTATGCAAGAGTTCCTTTAAGTGATGAAGTGATGAAAACCATGCTTGATGCTTATCAAAATCATCCTTTCACTTTTGATACAGAAGCAGATCCTGAATCAAGTTCTCTATTATTGATTCTAGTAAATGTAGTACCACTTCTCTTATTGGGAGGAATCTTTATCTTCTTCTTTACAAGACAAGTCAATAGTTCGAATAAGTCTCTTGATTTTGGAAAGAGTAAAGCTCAATTAAGTAGTGATAAAAACAAAGTCACTTTTAATGATGTGGCTGGTCTTAAAGAAGAAAAAGAAGAAGTCAAAGAATTAATTGATTTCTTAAAGAATCCAAAACGTTTCCAAAAATTAGGAGCTAGAATTCCTAAAGGAGTCCTTTTAGTAGGTCCTCCCGGAACTGGTAAAACTTTACTTGCTCGTGCGGTTGCAGGAGAAGCGAATGTTCCTTTCTACTACATTAGTGGTTCAGACTTTGTAGAACTCTTTGTAGGTGTTGGAGCAAGCCGTGTAAGAGATATGTTTAAACAAGCTAAACACAATGCACCATGTCTTATCTTTATCGATGAAATTGATGCCGTTGGAAGACAACGTGGAACAGGACTTGGTGGAGGACACGATGAACGTGAACAAACCCTTAACCAATTATTAACCGAGATGGATGGGTTTGGTGCCAATGAAGGAATCATCGTTATTGCTGCTACCAACCGTGCCGATGTATTGGATCCAGCTCTTCTTCGTCCAGGACGTTTTGACCGTCAAGTAACAGTTGGACTTCCAGATGTAAGAGAACGTGAGGATATTTTAAAAGTCCATGCTAGAAACAAAGTATTAAGTCGTAATGTCGACCTTAAAAATATTGCCAAAAGAACCCCTGGTTTTAGTGGAGCAGATCTTGAAAACTTACTCAATGAAGCTGCTTTACTTGCCGTAAGAAGAAATAAAGAACAAATCACTTTAAGTGATATTGATGATGCAACGGATCGTGTTATTGCAGGTCCTGCTAAAACAAGTCGTAAATACACGGATCACGAAAAAGAACTCGTTGCTTATCATGAATCAGGTCATGCTGTAATTGGATTAAAACTTAGAAGTGCAGAAGAAGTACAAAAGATTACCATTATTCCCCATGGTAGTGCAGGTGGATACACCATGTCTTTACCAAAAGAAGAAAGATATTTTGCCACCCGTTCAGAATTAATTGAGCAAATCACCGGTCTTCTTGCAGGTCGTGTTTCGGAAGAAATTCACTTTGGAGAAGTATCAACAGGTGCTCATAACGACTTTGAAAGAGCTACGAAGATTGCTCGTGCTATGGTTACCGAATATGGTATGAGTGATTTAGGACCTGTTCAATTAGAACAACAAGAAGGTGGCGTCTTCTTAGGAAGAGATTACAATAAGACACGTAACTTCTCTAACGAAGTAGCCCATGAAATCGATATTGAAATGCGTAAGATTATCGATGAATGTTATCAAGATGCCAAGAAAGTATTGCTTGAAAATCAAGATCTTGTAAAACTTCTTGCTGATACCTTGATTGAACATGAAACACTTACCAAAGAACAAATCGATTACTTAGTTGAGCATAAAACTTTACCTCCAGAAGATATCGTTGTAGAGGAAGAAGAAAAAACTTCGGTAACGGAACTTCGTAAACAGGCAAGAGAGTTAGGTATCAAAGGTTATACAAAAATGACCGAAGAAGAATTAGAAGAAGAGATTAAAAAGCATCAATAGGATGCTTTTTTTCTTTGTTATTTTGTGATAAAATGTTGAAAGGTGATTTTTATGCCGTGGAAAATAGGAAATGTAGAAATTCAAAATAGAGTGGTACTTGCCCCAATGGCAGGTGTGGGGAATGCCAGTTTTCGAAAGATTATTAAAGAGATGGGAGCGGGTCTTATCTACTGTGAAATGGTAAGCGATAAAGCCCTTTTCTATCAAAATAAAAAAACCGTTGATATGCTTTATATGGAAGAAGTAGAAAGACCTATTGTCCAACAAATTTTTGGGAATGACATTGAATCTTTTGTAGCAGCAAGTAAGTTTATTTATGAAAATATGAAACCGGATATCATCGATATTAATATGGGATGTCCCGTTCCAAAAGTAGCCGTTCATGCCCAAGCAGGGGCAGCGCTCTTAAAAGATCCAGCTAAAATATATGAAATCGTAAAAGCAGTAGTTGAAAGTGTGCCTATTCCAGTAACGGTCAAAATTAGAAGTGGTTGGGACAGCGAACATATTAATGCAGTAGAAGTAGCTAAAGTTGTGGAGAAAGCCGGGGCTAGTGCCATTGCAGTTCATCCAAGGACTAGAAGTCAAGGTTATAGTGGGAAAGCGGATTGGAACATCATTAAAAAAGTCAAAGATGCCGTATCTATTCCCGTGATTGGAAATGGGGATGTAACGAGTCCTATCCTTGCTAAAAAGATGCTCGATGAAACGGGATGTGATGCGGTTATGATAGGCCGCGGCGTATTAGGAAATCCTTGGCTCATTAAACAGACGGTTGCCTATTTAGAAAACGGTATTCTACTACCTGACCCTACGCCTCAAGAAAAAATTGATATGTGCTTACATCACTTAGATTACCTAGTTAAATTAAAGGATGAAAAAGTTGCTCGCTTAGAAATACGAAATCACATTGTATGGTATTTAAAAGGTCTAAAAGGAGCCAACGCGGTGAAAAAGAAAATCTTTTCTCTTCCTACGATTAATGATATAATCGAGGTGTTAGAAAGTTATAAAAAAGAGATTATGGAGGCGTCCGATGAATAAGGATTATTATAAGATTTTAGGAGTTTCTAAAGAGGCAAGTAGTAAAGAAATTAAAGAAAGATATCAAAAGTTAAAAACGAAGTTTGAAAGTGATCCTAATCCTTCGAAACAAAAAATAACGCGTTTTAAACATGTGAAAGAAGCGTACCAGGTTCTGTCTAAGAAAGAAACAAGAGAAGAATACGATAAAGAATATGTGCAAAACGAAAACGTTTTAGTAGAAGAAAAGAAGATAGAAGATAAAAAAGAAGAAACTGTTGAGCCAGAACTCAAAGCTTATTTTGTTCCAAGAGTTCTTGCTTACCTTTTAGATGTTATGTTAATTAGTTTTGTGGCAAGTCTTATATTCATGATTTTTCCTCAATCAGAAAATGTAGCAAAATTGACCGAGCAACAAGAAAAAGTGATGGAACAATATGTAAGTCAAGAAATAGATAGTGAACAATATCTTGCACAAACAATGGATTTGAGTTATGATATGGCGTATCAAAACGTGATCTATGTCATTATTGAAGTAACACTTGCCTTAGGGTATTTCGTGGTATTTCAATATAAAACCGGAGGTAAGACCCTTGGTAAATGGTTAATGCATATTAAGGTAGTATCCGCGGATGGCAAAGAATTAACACTTAACAACTATTTGTATCGTGCTTTATTATTACAAGCTATTCTTCTCAATATTATCTTAGTCATCGCCGTTTTACTCTTATCAAAGAGTTACTATGGTTCTTTTGAATTATGTTTTGAATCAGTACAATCCATATTAATGCTTGCCACTTTAGGAATGATTTTATTCCGTAAAGATGGAAGAGGTATTCATGATTTTTTAGGCAATACCAAAGTTGTCATGGATGGAAGTAAGGAGAGAAAGTTATGCGTGAATTAACAGAACAGGAAATTGTTCGAAGAGAAAAATTAGAGTATTTAAAAGAAAAGGGAATTAATCCGTTTGGACAACGATTCGATGTTAAAGATTATTCCAATGAATTAAAAGAAAAATATAAAGATCAAACCAAGGAAGAATTAATTGAGATGAATATCCCTGCCGTAGTAGCAGGTCGTATCATGACTAAACGTGGTAAGGGAAAAGTTGGATTCATGCATATTCAAGATAAATATGGTCAAATCCAAATATACGTACGTCAAGATATCTTAGGTGAAGATAATTACGATGTCTTTAAAAAAGCCGATATTGGAGATATTGTAGGAATTGAAGGTACCGTCTTCCGTACAGATACTGGAGAATTAAGCATTAAAGCAACGAAGTATACGCATTTATCTAAAGCCCTTCGTCCTTTACCAGAAAAATTTCATGGCTTAACCGATACCGAAGAGCGTTACCGTAGGCGTTATGTCGATTTAATCATGAACGAAGATGCAAGACGTGTTGCGTTTGCTCGTCCTAAAATCATTCGTTCTATTCAACATTATCTAGATAATCTAGGTTATACCGAAGTAGAAACGCCTGTATTAGGAACGATCCTAGGAGGAGCTGCAGCAAGACCATTTGTAACCCATCATAATACCCTAGATATCGATATGTATTTAAGAATTGCTACCGAGTTATCCTTAAAACGTCTTATTGTTGGAGGAATGGACGGAGTCTATGAAATCGGAAGACTTTTCCGTAACGAAGGAATGGACAAGAACCATAATCCAGAGTTTACGACGATTGAAGTTTATAAAGCCTTTAGTGATTTGGAAGGTATGATGGATTTAACCGAGGGACTTATTTCCAATGCTTGTATGGAATTAAATGGTTCTTATGAAATCGAATTTAGAGGAAATCATATTTCCCTAAAACCTCCTTATAAGAGATGTCATATGGTCGATTTAATTAAAGAAAAGACGGGTATTGATTTCTTCCAAGATATGTCTTTTGAAGATGCTAAGAAACTTGCTTTGGAACACGGTATTGAAGTGGAAGATCACTTTGGCTATGGTCATATTGTTAATGCTTTCTTTGAGAAGTACGTAGAAGAAACCATTACTGAACCTACTTTTGTATTTGGACATCCTGTAGAAATTAGTCCCCTTGCAAGAAAAAGTAAAGACGAACGTTTCACAGAACGTTTTGAACTCTTCATTGGTGGAAGCGAATATGCGAATGCCTTCACGGAATTAAATGATCCAATTGATCAAGAACAACGCTTCTTAAATCAATTAGCTGAAAAAGAAAAAGGAAACGAAGAAGCCAATGAAATGGATACCGATTATGTTGAAGCGCTCGAATATGGTATGCCTCCAACCGGAGGAATGGGACTTGGAATTGACCGCTTAGTGATGCTTCTAACGGGAAGTGAAACGATTCGTGAAGTGATTCTATTCCCAACTATGAAATTAAAAGATTAGCCAAAAACCACCTTAAAAAGTGGTTTTTTTGTATTTTTTTTCTTGAAATTATTGGTATTTTTAAATCCTTGTTGTATAATGAAGATGGGAGGATTTTATGAAAAAACATAATTTGTTAAAAGTAATTTTAATTACTATTGTGGTTGCTTTGCTATTAACTTGGTTGTTGCCAACAACGAGTACACAAATGGATTCGTATGGGCAATATACGGTTATTGAAGGAGCAAGAGAACAATTGGGACTACTTGATTTGTTCACTTATCCAACATTAACATTATATTACTTCACTACTGTATTTGTATTTGTGTTAGTAACAGGTGCATTCTACGGAGTGTTATCTAAAACAAGTGCTTATCGTAATTTGCTTGATAAGATTGTTAAAAAATTTAAAGGAAAGGAATCTATTTTTCTTGCGTTAACGATTTTCTGTATTGCTATTCTTACATCTCTTTCAGGACTTAACTATGCAATGCTTTTCTTATTCCCAATGGTGATTTCAGTCATCTTACTCATGGGTTATAATAAGTTAGTTGCAGCATCTGTTACGGTGGGTTCTCTATTAGTTGGTATCATGGGAACTACTTATGGTTTAGAAAATTTAGGAGGCATGACTTCTTACTTAGGATTAACCGCTCAATCAGAAATTTTAACCAAAGTATTAATTCTTGCTGTGGGTATTGTTCTACTTGTATTCTTTGTTTTAACAACAGCTAAGAAAAACAAAAGTAAAAATAAGAATGAATTAATTGCATCCTATGTTCCGGAAGCTAAAGATAAAAAGAAAAGTGTTTGGCCTCTAGTTGTTATTTTTGACCTTACTTTATTAGTCATGGTTCTTGCTTATATTCCATGGGAAAGCGCATTCAATATTACTTTATTTAGCGATATTGCAGATTGGATTTCAAATTTCTCTATTTTTAATTTTCCAATTTTATCTAAAGTATTAGGAACAATTTTACCTTATGGACAATGGACATCTTTAACTCAAACACCATTCTTTAATTTAGCAAGTATTATTTTAATTGCTTCTGTACTAGTTGCATTATGTTCTAAATTAAAACTTAATGATTATTTAGAAGGAGCTATAAGTGGAGTTAAGAAAGCACTTAAACCAGCCTTAATTATGATGGCACTTTATACTGTATTACTTATCATGACATTCCATCCAGTACAATTAACCATCTATAAAGCCATTTTAGGATTATCTAAAGGATTTAATATTGTTACCATGGGAGTAGTTGGTATCCTTGCATCTATCCTTAATGTAGATATGGCATATACGGCACAAGGTATCTTACCTTATGTAACGTTAATCTTTACAGATACAACCTATTATCCATTAATTGCTGTTATGCTTCAATCACTTTATGCTACAACCATGTTATTAGCACCTACTAGTGTAATCCTTATGGGGACACTTGCTTACTTAAATGTTTCTTACAAAGATTGGCTTAAATATGTTTGGAAATTAGTAGTAGCTTTATTTGCATTACTATTCATTATATTTACAATTCTATTACTTGTTTAGAAAAAGAAATTTTCAAAAGACCTAACTTCGGTTGGGTTTTTTCTTTTGAAAAAAAAATTAACAAAAAGTTGACGTGGGGGGGGGTAGTTTTATAATAAAAATAGAATAGATAGTTTCTTTTTAGTTAACTTTTGTGTTTTTATAATAAAAATAAACTATAATGGAAAGTATAAATAATAAGGAAGTGATTCCATGAAAGATAGAAGTAAAGTATTATTTGGATTCGTAATGTTACTAATGGTGGTAGGAATTCTTGGTTTTAGTTATGCCATATTTACAACGAAAGTAGAAAAGAAAGGTGCACTTAATATCGTGGCAGGAACAGTAACTTGCCCCATACAAATAGAAGGAATAGAGGGTAACCAAATTGAATTAGTAAATCAAACCGAAAAAGAAATCGAAGTAACGATAAGAAATGATAGTCAAGTACCAATACATTCAACCATTACTTATTCAAAAAATGAGAATGTAGAAGTATTAGCTTCTTCTAGTAATGGAGATCTCATAAATAAAGAAAGTTTATCTGTAGGAGAAACAAGAACCTATACCATAAAATTAATAAATAAAACGAATACAACCCAGACAGTAACGTTAAATGGAAAATGTGGATTAAGTAATAAAACATTAGCTATAGCAGACACAGAAGAAGAAATTACAGGAAATTATGAAAGAGTGGAACCTAATGCACCTGAATTAGTAACAGGATTAATCCCAGTTGTCTATGATGAAAGTCAAAGCTCATGGGTAAAAGCAGATACAACAAAGAAATGGTACAACTATGACAAACAAGAATGGGCGAATGCTGTAACTATTGGATTAGATGAAGATGGAGTAGGTACTAAGAAAAGAGAGAGTTATCAAACAGCAGAAGCAGGAACTAAAATATCAATGGATGATATCAACACAATGTGGGTATGGATACCAAGATATGAATATAATTATGTTGCTATAAAGGCAGCCGGAGGAGAATTCACTCCCTATAGAGGGAACGACGCGGATGGGCACATACTTCCATATGGATATTTAAAACCCGGGGAAATCATAATCAATTTTTTAAATGAAACAGATAATACACCAAGTAGTGAAAATTATAAAGTACATCCAGCGTTTAATTTTGGAGAAGATAAATTAACAGGATTATGGTTTGCAAAGTTTGATACTAGTAAGGAAGAAAATGAGTGTATTCCAGTAAACAATTCAGCAGGAACAAATTGCGATTTAGATATATTTACTACTCAAATAAAACCAAATGTAACACCTTGGGTAGGCATACGTGTGGCAACTGCTTTTTATGTGGCACGAAAAATGCAAACAGAAAGATATAATAATTATGGTTTTATAAATACAGATAATTATAATATTCACATTAGTAAGAATAGTGAATGGGGAGCAGTAGCCTACCTATCTCAAAGTAAGTATGGAAAATATGGAAATGATATATATGGAGAAGATGACAAAGAAGTATATATTAACAATTGTTCTAAAATGATTACAGGAATAGCGGGAGATACAGCAAGTGCAAGAGAAAGTGAAGACACTTGTAATAGAAATACCTATGAAACAGAACAAGGCCAAAAAGCATCAACAACAGGAAACATCACAGGAGTTTATGATATGAGTGGTGGAGCATGGGACATGGTAATGGGGGTAGTAAAAGATAGTGATACAAATCAACCAATAATTGAAAGAGGGTCTGGTTTTACTGCAAATGGAGGAACTAAACCAATACCAGAAGAAAAATATTATGATTTATATACAAAGGATACTTCATCATATGTATGTAATGAGCAAGAATGTTATGGTCATGCCTTATCTGAAACGCCCAATTGGTATGGAGACTATTATGTGAAATTTTATGGTTATTGGTTCCTGCGTGGTGGTAATTTCTTCACTGCCTGGCCTTCTGGTGTCTTTGCCTCAAGCGACAACACCACCGGTACTTCGTGGGAGACCTACTCGTTTCGTTTGGTGCTTGCTCCATAATCTTTTTTCTCTTTTTAAGTAATGAAGATATTCATTGCTTTTTTTTTGAAAAAATTATTTTGTTGTTTGAAAGAATCAGTTTTTTCACATAATAAACATAGACTAGATAATAGAAAGGGGAATAAATATGTTTTCAAAGTTTAACGAAGAAGCACAAAAAGTATTAGTTCTAGCAAAGAGTGAGATGTCCTCTTTAAAACATCCTTATGTGGGAAGTGAACACCTTCTTTTAGCGATACTCAAAAATAAGAATAATGAAATTGCCAAAAAATTATTGTCCTATGACCTTACCTATAAAAAATTAAGAGAAGAAATTGTGAAAGTGATAGGCATGGGAACCGAAGAAAACAGTTGGTTTTTATATACACCTCTTTTAAAAAGAATATTAGAAGGAGCTATTTTAGAAGCAAAAGAAAATAACGATGGAGAAGTGACTGTGGAACATTTATTTTTGTCTTTATTAGAAGAAGGTGAAGGAGTAGCGATTCGGATTCTTTTAGGACTGGGAATTGATTTAGATGAACTATATCAATCTTTCTCTAATCATTTAGTGAAGAAAACGGGGAAAAATCATAAAAAATTATTAGTCGAAGAGTTTGCTATAGATTTTAACGAACGTGCTCTTAAACAAGAAATAGATCCTGTTATTGCA
Organism: uncultured Bacilli bacterium; assembly: GCA_947623935.1. Taxonomy (GTDB): domain Bacteria; phylum Bacillota_I; class Bacilli_A; order RF39; family UBA660; genus Faecenecus. The sequence goes on from CANQIE010000009.1 coordinate 13,414, forward strand.
AGAGATAATGAATTATCTAGAGTAATGGAAATCTTATCTAGAAGAACCAAGAATAATCCTTTACTAATCGGTGAAGCAGGAGTCGGAAAAACAGCTATTGTGGAAGAACTTTCCCGTCTTATTGTATCCGATATGGTACCTCCTAAATTAAGAGGAAAAAGAATTCTTTCTTTATCCATTGCGGGATTAGTTGCAGGTACAAAATACCGAGGAGAATTTGAAGAACGAGTCAACAAAATACTAAAAGAAGTCGAAGAAAATACCGACATCATTTTATTTGTGGATGAGATTCATACATTAATTGGAGCAGGGGGAGCTGAAGGAGCGATTGATGCATCCAATATTTTAAAACCCATTCTAGCTCGTGGAAAGATTCGTCTTATTGGGGCCACCACCACGGAAGAATACAAAAAATTTATTGAGAAAGATAAAGCTTTTGCAAGACGTTTTCAAACGGTTATAGTGGAAGAGCCAAATCAAGAAAAGACGCTGGCTATTTTAGAAAAATTAAAGCCTTTATACGAAGGATATCATCACGTACAAATTTCTTCTTCCTTAATTAAATTAATTGTTGACTTATCAAATCGTTATTTCTTTGATCGAAGACAGCCTGACAAAGCGATCGATTTATTAGATGAGGTTTGTGCGAAAGTGGCATTAAAAAGTGATACCTTGTTAGAAAAAATAGATGATTTAAAAGAAAAGATAAGGAAAGTACAAATGAACAAAAATCAAGCTATTATGGAGCAAGATTTTAAGAATGCGAGTCTTTGGAAAGAAAAAGAGAAAAGATTAGAAGATAAGAAAAATCGATTAGAATTAAAACTATCTTCTTCGAAAGAACCTAAGAAAGTAACTAAAGAATTCATTTTATCACTTTTAGAAGAAAAGACGAAGATACCTGTTTACGATTTAACCGTTTTTCCGAATAAATATTTTTCTCGCTTAGAAGAAGAATTAAAAAAAGAAGTCTTAGGTCAAGATAAAGCGATTCATGAACTTTGTTTAGAGACCAAACGAATTCAATTGGGTTTAAAAGAAGAACATCGTCCTAGTTCGTTCTTACTGGTCGGAAAAACAGGTGTAGGGAAAACAGAGTTAGTAAAGGAATATGCATCCTTCATGGTTGGAGAAGAACATTTTATAAGACTTGATATGAGTGAATATAAAGAAAGTCATAGCATTAGTAAAATTATTGGATCTCCTCCAGGTTATGTCGGTTATCAAGAGTCAAATACGGTGTTAGAACAAATTAGGACCTATCCTTATTCCATTCTTTTATTAGATGAAATTGAAAAAGCACATCCTTCGGTTTTACAATTATTTTTACAAGCATTAGATGAGGGAAAGATGAAAACTTCCGATGGTACTATGGTGAGGTTCGATCATGTAACGATTTTTATGACTTCTAATATTGGATATAATAAAGAGAATATTGGTTTTCATGAGGATGCCAAGGCAAGTGTCTTAAGTAAATTAAAAGAAGTTTTATCGATTGAGTTCTTAAACCGGATTGAATATATCTTACTTTTTGAACCAATGAGTGAAGAAGTTGTTAAGGCGATTATTAAAAAAGAATTAAAGAAAGCCGTGGACTTATTTGCTAAAAGAGGTATCACTTTAAAAATAAATAAACAAGTGGAAAAAGATATTCTAGAGTTAAGCAACTACGAAGAGTTTGGTGCTCGTAAAATTAAAACCCTTATTCATAAGAAAATGGATACCTTAGTTTTAGATCAAATCTTAGAAGGAAACGAGAATATATCTGTAAAAAGCCTAACAGGATAATAAGTGGTTAGGTCTTTTTTCTCATGCCAAAAAATGATATACTAAAAGTAACTTGAGTCAAATAGACTCTTTATAAGAAGGGTGATGTTATGAAACTTTATAATAGTCTTCATCGTACAATAGAAGAATTTGTTCCACATGAAGAAGGTGTGGTACGGATGTATACGTGTGGACCTACGGTTTATCACTATGCTCATATTGGGAACTTACGTACCTACATTTTTGAAGATATTTTAGAAAAAGGACTCAGTTATTTAGGATACGATGTAAAAAGAGTAATGAATATTACCGACGTAGGACATATGACGAGCGATGCCGACGAAGGGGAAGACAAGATGGTGAAGGGAGCAAAAAGAGAACACAAGACAGTGTATGAAATAGCGGACTTTTATACCAAGGCTTTCTTTGACGATTGTCGTAAATTAAATATTAAAAAACCAGCCGTAGTTGAAAAAGCCAGTGACCAAATCGATATGTATATCAAAATGATTCAAAAAATGTTAGATGAAGGATATGCTTATATTTCGAACGGAAATGTGTACTTCGATATCACAAAAGCGAATGATTACTATCAATTATCGGGTAAAAAGCAAGAAGAATTGATGGTAGGAGTCCGTGATACGGTGGAAATGGATAATGCTAAAAGAAATCCTTTCGACTTCGGCTTATGGTTTACCTTATCGAAATTTGAAAATCAAGATATGAAGTGGGATTCGCCTTGGGGTGTAGGTTATCCTGGATGGCATATTGAGTGTTCGGGAATATCCATTAAATATTTAGGAGAGTATTTGGATATCCATTGTGGAGGAGTCGATAATATTTTTCCACATCATACGAATGAGATTGCCCAAAGTGAAGCCTATTTAGGACATCCTTGGTGTAAGTATTGGTGCCATGGAGAACACTTAAACGATAAAGAAGGAAAGATGAGTAAATCAAAAGGTGAATTCTTAACTTTATCTTTATTAGAAGAAAAAGGATACGACCCTCTTGCTTATCGTTATTTCTGTTTAAATAGTCATTATAGGAACCAACTTGTATTTAGTTATGAAGGCTTAGATGGTGCAGAACAAGCTTATAAAAAGTTAAAGCAAAGAGTAAATGCCCTATCACGAACTCCGGATTTGCATGAAGAGAAAATAGATTTTTATGAACAACAATTTAGGGAAGCGATTGAAAATGATCTTAATACTGCTAGTATGTTGACCGTGTTATACGATGTATTAAAAGATAATGAACTAACCGATTTTACAAAACTTTATTTAGTGGAGAAGTTTGATCAAGTGTTATCCCTTGGTTTACTTGATAATCAAGAAGTAGACGAAGATATTGAAAAGGTCATTAAAGAAAAGATTGAAGAGCGAATCGAAGCAAAGAAAAATAAAGACTTTGCAAAAGCCGATGCTATTCGCTCCGAAGTAGAAGCCCTTGGATACTTATTAATCGATTCAAGAGAAGGAACAACGTTCGTTAAAAAATAGGAGGATTTATGTATTACTATTATGGTTATGATATGATTGGATACAGCCTTATTCTTTTAGGTGTTGTTATTACGCTTGCTTCTCAGTTTTTTATCAATCACGCATATAATAGATATCGAAAAATAGAAACGAAGAAAAAGATGCAAGGTTTTGAAGTGGCAAGAGCAATACTTGATGCGAACGGATTAAATGAGGTGTATGTGACAGAGACAAAAGGTGTTTTATCGGATCATTATGATCCCAGTCGTAAAGTAGTACGCCTTTCCTCTGAAGTCTATCATGGTACAAGTATTGCTAGTATGGGTGTTGCAGCTCACGAATGTGGACATGCAATCCAAGATAAGAATGGCTATTTCTTTTTAAGGTTGCGTAGTGCTATTGTTCCTTTTGTAAATCTATCTTCAAAGTTTGGTTATTTTGCCATTCTCATTGGTTTCCTTTTTAGTTATTATACCGTTGCATGGATTGGTGTAGGCTTAGAACTGGTCATTTTATTCTTTCAGTTAGTTACTTTACCGGTAGAATTTAATGCAAGTAGTAGAGCAAAACAGCAGTTAGATCGTCTTCATCTTGCCGCTAAAGAGGAACAAGAAGGCGTAAGCAAAATGCTTAAAGCAGCAGCTCTTACTTATGTAGCATCTGTTGCAACAACGCTTTTAGAAATATTGAGACTGGTATTAATTCTTATCAATAGAGACGACAACTAGTCGTTTTTTCTTGCCTTTTTCCCTTGCTTGTGTTATAATAGGACTACTTTAAAAAGAGGGGGAAAATTATGAATTATCCAAGAATAGTAAAAGACTTAGGTTATTTTTATTCTAATTGTAGCATGAGTGATAAAGAAAAATTAGTAGCAAAACTTACGAAAGAAGGATATAGGGTAAAAATTGCACCTGCTTATACTCCTTATAAAAATCAAATGGCTGATTGTTGTAGTATCTTTATTGAAAATTATAGGGATTATTTTGAACATCTAGTTGCAGATTCCCTAGGACTTGAAATTACTAGTTTAACGCATCCGGTTATAACAAATGAGGGCATGTTTTATAAAAATGTTGATGCTATGACGGTTATAGGATACTTAATTGATAGAAATAATGAGTATACGGATATGGACGGAAAAAGAGGAAATGAAAAAAAACGTTTAGCGGAACTAGATAAAACGTATGGAATTACTTTTGGTGAAAGTTATCATCCGGTGAATAAAGGAGCAGTTCAAGGCTTTTTTGGAGATAAAAAGACGAGTACTACTCAAGGAGTCTATATAAAAGATTATGAACATTTTTTACAAGACGGTAGACAACTTCTAGATGATTGGATTCAAATTGACCAAGAAAGATTATTGGAAGAAAAAGAATATAAATCTCTAGAACATGCTTCTTACAAAGTAAAAAAATAAAGACGAGACTTGATATTTTGTATCAAGTTTTTACGTGGTATAATTTAGAAAGGAGGAAGTAGGATGAATGTATTAGAAATCAATGTTTTAGTGCTAGCCTATTTAGGAGATGCCGTATACGAGTTATATGTAAGAAAAGCCTTAATCAATCGAAAGATCAATCATGTGAATGAACTACAAACGTCTTCCTTAGATTATGTAAGTGCTAAAAGGCAAGCCTTCTTTTTGAATCAGTTGCTAGAAGAAAATTTTTTTAACGAAGAAGAACTAACCGTGATTCATCGTGCTAGAAATTATAAGAGTAATAGACATCCTAAGAATTGTGATATTTTAACTTATAAACATGCAACCGCTCTAGAAGCCGTAATAGGATATTTATCTTACTTGGGAAAAGACGATAGAATACAACAAATCATGAAAAAAATAATAGGAGGAGACCTATGTTAGTATACGGAAGAAACGTTTTAGAAGAATATTTAAAAAAAACTGAAAAAGTTCGAAAAATCATTTTTCAAGAGGGGTTTCGAGACGAAAACTTAAAATCCTCTATAGAAAAATTAAACATTCCAGTAGAATTTCGTTCGAAAAATGAATTAGACCGATTTGCAAAGGGAGTACATCAAGGTGTAATCTTAGAAGTAGAGGACTACCAATATGTTCCTTTATTCGATTTATTATCGAAGGAAGAAAATAGCATCTTGGTGATTTTAGATCACATTGAAGATCCCCATAATCTTGGAGCGATTATACGTACTTGTGAAGCGGCTAAAGTAGATGGAATCATTCTTCCTAAAGATCGTTCGGCATCGATTAATGCAACCGTTATGAAAACGTCCGTAGGAACTATCGAAAACTTGAAGATTGCGCAAGTAACGAATCTTTCGAAGACGATTGATACGTTGAAGAAAGAAGGTTACTGGATCGTGGGTACTGCCATGGATGGAAAAGATTTTCGTTCTATTGATTATCATGGCAAAATCGCACTTATTATCGGAAACGAAGGAAAAGGTATGGGTAGACTAGTACGGGAGTCTTGTGACTTTGTAGCGAGCATTCCTATGTACGGAAAGGTAAATAGTCTCAATGCCTCTGTTTCGTTTGGAATTATGATTTATGAGGTGTTAAGACAAACAAGATAAGAATGAACTATAAAAAAATAAACGATTATGAATTAGTCTACATGGTAGAGGAAAAGAACGATGATGTTTTTCGCTTACTTTGTGAGAAGTATCATCCTCTTATTTCTAAAATGGCGCTTAAATACCAAGAGGGAGCTCGTAAAAGAGGATACGATTACGATGATCTTTATCAATTGGGTCTCTATGGTCTTTACTATGCTTACACGCATTATAATGAAAAAAGAGGAGTTCTCTTTTATAGTTATGTTTTACTTTGTATGCAAGCCAAAGTGAGCAATTTTTTTAGAGCATCCGATACTTTAGCAAAAAAGGCTTTAAATGAGGCACAATTTTTAGATGATAATATGCTAAGCTATTATGAAAATAGCGTTTTGGAGAAAGAAGATGTTCTAGGAGAGCAGATGCTTTTAAATGAACTAATTACGGAGCTCATTCATTTTGAACATCAACTCAGTTTTGATAGAGCTTGTATCTTTGAACTTCGAATGAATGATTTTGCGCCTAATGAAATTTCCGTGTTACTAGATATTCCGCACAAGACTGTAAGCAATGCACTTTACAGTATTAAAAGAGATCTCGCTTTTTATTTACAAAGAAAAGGATTCAAAAACGTTTAAAGATATGCTATAATCACTTTAGAATAGGGTGATGTGCATGAGTTTAAATGAAGATATAAACATGAGCAAAATACCACTTAATGAATGGTTGCAGATTCCAAGGACGGAAGAAGAAAAACAAAAAGACTATCAATCTTTATTTTATGGACTACAACATACCTCTCATGTATTAGCTAATTCTTATCATGCTTTTATTCCCTATTTTGATTCCTATTATGCATCGTCCCTTGATAAAATACTTCATTATGTGTATGTCGGGATAGAACCTTCTAATATTTCCTTTATTGGAAGCCAAGAGATTCCTTCATCTAAACTAGAAGAAGCCAAAGAACGAAATATTTCCTTTATGACAACTTTTATGTTAGGTCTTTACTTAGGATACGATCCTAAAAATGGACTTTTGAACGAAGCCTTTATTGAAAATAATTTTAATCAGTGCAAACAATTTCTTCCTCCTGAAGATGTGCCTTATTATGAACAAGTATTAATTCGTCATCAATATATCTATTATGATGATTATGTAAATAAGGCATCTTATAATGAAGGTGGAAGAGGACGGAGTTATACCAAGAAAACAAATGCTCAAGTTTTACCCGATCAAGAAGGCATCTTTAGTGTTAATCGTCTTGAAGGAAATGATTATTCCAAGGCAGGATTTTCTAAAAACATCGCCTTTTTACTCGTCTTACTAGGTACGGTTCTAATTGCTTTAGGAGTAGCTCTACTGATTTATAGTTAACATTTTACTAAAATTATTTGACAAAACGCTTTTCTTTGTGCTATTTTATAGGTGACACAAAAAAGTGTTTTTATTTTGATATAAAAACATAAAATGAAGAAAGATGGGTGTATAACTATGGCTACTACAAAAAAGAATGCAAAAGCAAAGAAAAAGGTTTCTTCTAAAAAACAAGAAGAAAAAGTTTTAAACGAAGAAATCAAAGAAGAAAAGAAAGGGAAAAAAGTAAAAGAAGATAAGAAGAATCAAAAGGGTGAAAAGAAAGAAGTAAAAAAGGAAACAAAAAAAGAGAAAAAACCAAAGAAGAAAGGTCGTATTCGTGAGTTCTTCCGTGAAGTAAAAAAGGAAGTAAGTCTCGTTAAATGGCCAAGCAAAAAAGATATGGTTAAATACTCTATTGCGACCATCGTATTTGTTCTTTTCTTTGCACTATTCTTCTATATCATCGACATCATTGTTGCGGCATTAAAAATGTGGGTGTAGAAAATGGATAAACAATGGTATGTAGTAAATACTTATTCAGGACATGAGAATAAGGTAAAAGAAAAACTTGAAATGCGTGCAGAATCGATGGATATGAAGGATTATATCTTTCGTGTTATCGTTCCTGAACAAAAAGAAATTGAAGTCAAAGATGGCGTTCAAAAAGAAAAGATTAAAAAGATGTTCCCAGGTTACATTTTAGTGGAAATGGTCATGAGTGATGAAGCTTGGTATGTAGTTCGTAATACGCCAGGTGTCACAGGATTTATAGGATCGAGCGGAAAAGGTGCAAAGCCTACCCCATTACAACCTTATGAAGTCGATAAAGTCTTAGCCAATATGGGTATTAGTCGTCTCGATGTCGATAAAGAACTTGAAGTGGGGGCTCGTGTTAAGATTATTGCAGGACCTTTCACCGGTATGTTTGGAGTGATCGATAGTATCGACTTACCAAATCAAAAGATTAACTTGACGGTGGATCTCTTCGGACAAGAAACGTCAGTAGAAGTAGAACTATCGCAAATCCAAATCGCCTAAATCTAGGAAAATGCTTGCAATTAGCAAGAAATCATGTTATTATTTAGAGGCTATATTATTTATTTAATATAGATTTAGTGGGAGGCATTAAGCTTTAAGAAGCGGATAAAAGCTATTTGGACCACTCGCGAAAACAAAATTTATAGGAGGTGTTTTTCGTGGCAAAAGAAGTTGTTAAGAAAATTAAGTTACAAATCCCTGCAGGAAAAGCTACACCTGCTCCACCCGTTGGAACAGTTTTAGGACCTGCTGGAATCAACTTACAAGATTTTTGTACGCGTTATAACGATGCAACAAGAGAAAGTATGGGAGATATCTTACCAGTTGAAATTTCGATTTACGATGATCGTAGTTTCGACTTTATCATTAAGACTCCCCCTACAGGATTCTTATTAAAGAAATATGCAAAAATCGATAAAGGTTCAGTTAAAGGAGCAAACCAAGTAGTAGCAACTTTAACACAAGATCAAATTCGCGAAATTGCGCAAATCAAATTACCAGATTTGAATTGTTACGATGTAGAAGCCGCTATGAAAGTAGTGGAAGGAACGGCACGTAACATGGGGATTGCTGTTAAAGGTGTTAACGACCAAGAGTTAGCTGAACAAGCAAAAGAAGCAGCGGAAGAAGAAAAAGAACAAGCTGAACGTGAAGCTGAACTTGCTGAAATGGAAGCTGAACAACAAGCAGGACATCAAGCTCAAGAAGTTCCTGTAGTTGAAAAAGAAGATAAGACGGAAGACGAAAATTCCGCAGAAGAATAGGTAATATAACCTAGTGGGAGGAACCGCTTACTCCGATTACCACATAAGGAGGAATTAAAATGAAAAAAAGAGGAAAGAAATATCTAGATGCATTAAGCAAAGTAGATAAGACTAAAACTTACTCTAAAGAAGAAGCTGTTAAGTTAATTAAAGAAACATCGGTAAGTAAATTCGATGCTTCCGTAGAACTTGCTATCCGTCTTAACTTAGATACCAAAAAAACGGATCAACAATTAAGAGGAGCTATTGTTCTACCACACGGAACAGGAAAAGATAAGAAAGTTTTAGTAGTTGCTCGTGGAGAACAAGCACGTCTTGCTAAAGAGGCTGGCGCAGACTATGTTGGAGATGTCGACATGTTAGAAAAAATCGAAAAAGAAAACTGGTTCGATTTTGATACCATGATTGCAACTCCTGATATGATGCCCCTTCTTGGTAAATTAGGTAAGGTATTAGGTCCTAAAGGATTGATGCCAAACCCTAAGACGGGAACGGTAACAACCGATGTTGTAAAAGCCGTTAACGAAGTAAAAGCAGGTCGTGTTGAATATCGTACCGATAGTTTCGGTAATGTACACGGCATCATTGGTAAGGCTTCTTTCAAAGAGAACGACTTACTTGAAAACTTAGATGCTTTTGTAGCAGTTATTTTAAAAGCAAAACCATCTTCTGTTAAAGGAGATTATGTTAAAAATATTGCGTTATCTACCACCATGGGTCCTGGAATTAAAGTTTCATTGAATTCATTTGACAAATAATAGGTAACGTACTATAATAAAGTTAATTTTATTAGTGCCAAAGACAGTAGGTCATTTGTAAATCCTACCGAGGACTTCCTTTTATTTAAGAGTTTTCGGGGGATTCCCTCGAAAACTTTTATTTTGGCACTCCTAAAATAAAAACGAAAGGAGACAAAGACATGGCAAGTGAAAAGATTTTAGCAGCAAAACAATTAGTTGTTAATGAAATCAAAGACAACATGAGTAATGCTGCAACTTACGTATTATTCGATTACCGTGGCTTAACCGATGCTGAAAGTAAAGAATTAAGACGTAAGTTAAGAGATACCGGATCGGACTACAAAGTATACAAAAATACGTTGATGGCAAGAGCTTTAAAAGACTTGAACGTCGATATTGATGCAAGCCTTGTAGGACCTAGTGCATTAGCGTTCGGAAACGATCAAATTGCACCGATCAAAGTATTATCTGATTTTGCTAAAAAACATCAAGCGTTAGTTTTGAAAGTAGGAGTTGTAGACGGTGTTATTTCCGACAAGGACGAACTACAAAAACTTGCAAGTATTCCATCACGTGAAGGATTACTTACGATGTTGGCTGGTGGTATGATCCAGATAGCAAAAGATTTATCCATCTGCTTAGATTTATATGCACAACAAAAAGAAGAAAAATAATTTAGAAAAAATATAAGGAGGAAAAAGAAAATGGCTAAATTAACAAAAGAGAGCTTTATTGAAAGTTTAAAAGAAATGACTCTTTTAGAAATTAAAGAGTTAGTAGATGCAATGAAAGAGGAATTTGGAGTAGATCCAAGTGCAGTAACAGTAGCTGCTGCTCCAGCACAAGGTGCTGCTAGTGAAGATGACGGACCTAGCACAGTTACAGTTAACCTAGTAAACGCTGGTGCTGCTAAAGTTAACGTTATCAAATTAATCCGTGAAATCACTGGTTTAGGTTTAAAAGAATCTAAAGATATCGCTGATAACGGTGGAGCAGTTAAAGAAAACATCTCTAAAGAAGAAGCTCAAGACATCAAAGCTAAACTTGAAGAAGCTGGCGCTGAAGTAGAAGTTAAATAAGTTTAACACTTTCGTTTTATAGGACCTCAGGATAGGTCCTTTTTTGTATGCTTTTTTCTAATAGCAAGTAGTTTTCTTCCCTATGCAGGTTTTCTGTTTCCTCATAAAATAGTACTAGGAAAGGAGATTACAATATGAACCCACAAAATACCAATAGTTGTGAAAACAATCCTTCTAAAAAGTCCTCTTGTTTTTGTTTTATAGCGGGACCTACTGGACCAATAGGACCCACAGGACCACAAGGGGCACCTGGAATGGGTTTTGTTGGTCCCACAGGACCCACAGGCCCTGCTGCTATGACAGTTCGGATTGGAACGATTCGAACAGGAGATCCTGGAAGTGAAGCAACCGTTACCAATGTAGGAACCGATACAGATATTATTCTTGATTTTGTTATACCAAGTGGCATAACAGGAGATCAAGGAGAAATAGGACCCACCGGTGCCACTGGACCACAAGGTGAACAGGGACCTAAGGGAGACCCTGGTATAGAAGGACCTACAGGACCAGCCGCAGGACTAAATGCTTATGGAGGACTTTTCTCGACAACAAGACAAGACTTTACGCAAATACAAGACCCTCTTACAGTCACTTTGGATAAACCGATGGAAGATTACCGTGTTACCGAAGCGAACAATACCGTAACTATCGTTGAAGGAGGCATTTACGAAATCAATTACACGGTTTCAGCCACCCTAAATGAAACAGGAAATCTAGAAGTTGATGTTAGAAGTGCTGGTAGAACAATTGATGGATCAAAAGCAGTCCTTGAATTAACGCAAGGAGTAACAGGGACTCTAGCTAAGAGCTTCATTGTCGATTTAACCGATGGAGCAGCACTTTCTCTTGCCTTAGTTTCATCCACTTCCCAAACGGGAGGATCGATTAGCCAAGCTACTTTGTCCGTTAAACTATTAGATTAAATTTTAAAACTGTTTTACTTGCTTAAGTAGAGCAGTTTTTTTAATAGAAAATTTAAAAAAACTTGACTTTACGAGTAATAAAGACTAGCATTTATCTTAAACAAACACGAATAATTATAACAATTTAATTATTAGGAGGAAAGAAAATGGAGTATTGGGATTTATACGACAAAAATAGAAACAAACTAGATAAGATTGCAAAAAGAGGAGATACCCTTTTAGAGGGAGAATATCATTTAGTCGTCAATGCTTGGGTACGAAATAGTAAAAATGAATTTTTAATTACGCAACGTGCAGCCAATAAAAAGTTTGCTTATATGTGGGAATGCACAGGTGGTTCAGCACTTAAAGGGGAAACATCGATTGAAGCAGCAGTACGGGAAGTGCATGAGGAATTAGGAATTGAAGTCGATGCTACCAAAGGAATATTAATTGGTTCAACGTTAAGACAGTATCCTCATTGTCCTGATATACTCGATGTATGGCTATTTGAAAGTGATGTTCCTATTGATGAAGTCAAAATTCAAGAAGAGGAAGTATGTAACGCCATGTGGGCAAGTGTTGATCAAATAAAGGAATTGTATCAGAATCATCAGTTTGAAGCAAATGCCTTTTTTGACGAAGCACTTAAACAATTGAAAAAAACAAGATAAATAAATGAGGACGAATTTGTCCTTTTTTATTGACAAAGTAAGCTCTTTTCTTTATAATAAGCCATTACCAAAAGAGGTGAAAGGATGCTTTATAATAAACCTATTTATATTATGTTACACCTACGAATATTTTTATAATGAGCACCTTTAAACAGCAGTTAAAAAGTATATAAAGGAAGGATAAAAAATGAAGAATATTGAAATAAGTTTATTATCGCTTGAAGAAGCAAACAATTTAAAAGTATTAAAAAAATATGGACATCGCATGATTGGAACCGATTTTGTCTTGTTAACAGGAGCAGAAGGCTATTCACTTAATGGAACGATGGAGTTAAAAGATCCGGATGAAGTAGATTCTGATATGAACTCGGAAGTGATTAGTTCTTACTATACGAAAAGTATTAACAAAGATCGTAGTATCAATTTTATCAATCATATAGGTTACCAAAGTACAATAGGAGCTATTGCTCGTTATTTAGCTATTCGACCTACCATTAAAATAACGCCTAAACTAGAAAACGTACTTGCTCATAAACATTTGAATAAAGAAGGTGTTTATGAAGTTGATTTTGGTGCTTATCCTCAAGAGGTAGTGGGCTATTACGATGCGATTCGCCTTGAAAATGCATTTAAGAGTGGAAATATTACGAAAACTGGAAAGACCTATACCATCGATAAAGAAATGTACTCTAATAGTAGTTTAGGTTTTACGCCACTAGATTTAGATGAGTATCAAATAGGGGATAAGAAATACATTCGTATAAAGATGAGTTCTTTCTACGATGGAAGATTTTTCTCTTTATCCAATGGACAATGCTACCGAAACGATAAATTTATTTGGGTAGAAGTAAGTCCTGTTACTTGGTTAATTGATGATGAAAGTCAAATGCTTATTGCTAAAAAAGGACTTTTATCAGGAATTGCTTACAAACCAACTTCAACGAAATTCGAAGATAGTTTTATGGCTACTTACTTAAATCGTTATATGGCAAAAAACTTATTCCAAGGAACTTTTGCCGATAGAAGAAGTAGTATAATCGAAGAAAAAACGATTGATGAACGTCTTACGCTTCTAGAAGAAAAACTTCGCAAGTTAGACCCTAATAACCAATACTTCAAAGAAGAAATTGCACTTTTAGGAGACTATGTCAAAGGAATAAGAGAAGATTATCAAGAAGAAGTGAAAGCACCTCAAAAACACCTATAGGAAGTGGGAAAATGACTTTAACGATTATGGCTGCCAAGCAATTGCAGATGAGTGAGCACTTAAAAATAAATCGTACTGCTCAAGCCACGGATCTTTATTTATTGACTTCTGGAGTATGGAAAAATAGAACGTGTAAAAGTAAAGAGTTATCGGTTCCTTATTGGCTTAAAATAGAGTCGCATTCTTTGAGTACTCTAACTTACCCAGGTTTTTTACATTATTGTAATGCCAATGGAAAATTAAAAACGCCGCATTATCTTTCTCCAAAGATAGGTATTCGATTAGCTATCGAGTGCGTTAGAATACCAAAAGGGAATATTACATGGCTTGATAACAACCATACAGAAGCTTATTTTGGATATTATCCACAGTTTATTGAAACAGATCCTAAAAAAATTGAAAAACTAACTGAGTTATGTAAGCAAGATCCTTCCAAAGAACAAAAAATTATTTTGTGTCAAGATAAGGGGTATAAATTTAAAGGGAATGAGCCCATAACGTATGAATTAGATGGAGCAAGCTATGTTCCTTATCGCCTTTCCAAAAAACTTCGTTACTTTCTTAAAATAGAACCGCTAAAATGGCAGTATGATTTCGCGTGGGAAATGTTGATTTCTGAAAATGTTTTGACCGCAGGATTTTTACGTGGAGAAAACGATGATTATGCACTTTCGAAATTAAGCGATCCCCTATATAATATAGGAAATGCCATGATGGGCTTTAACGCACTTATCCGTCCAAAAGAAAAAGTGGAAGAAAAAGAAGAAGAAGCTCTACCATTGGAATCCTCCGAAGACAAGATTCAAAAACGTCTTACTTGGTTAAGGGAACGTCTCGGTGTTTATAGAGTTACTTCCCCTGAAGCAAACGATACTTTTCAACTTTTAAAAGCCGGATTAGATGCCTTAGAAACCGATATTGATACTGCTTTTCAAAAAGAAAAAACTTTATAAAAACGGTTGACCTCAAAAGGATTTTGTAGTATTATATAGACACGAAAGGAGAACTAACTATATTTGTTGATAGTTAGTTCTTTTCTTATTTTGGGGTGATAGATACGGGACAATATTTTAGTAACGAAGCATTACCTAGCAAATTAAAAGATTATAAAGCCTTTGTTTTGGGACAAGCCTTTACTTTTACGACCGATAATGGAGTTTTTTCCAAAGAAGGTATGGATTTTGGAACTCGATTATTACTTGAAAACATCGATTTAGCCGATATTAAAGGAAATGTTTTAGATATGGGATGTGGCTATGGTGTGATAGGAATTGTTTTGGGGAAAGTAACCTCTTCTAAAATGACAATGTGTGATGTCAACCGAAGAGCTCTACATTTGGCAAAACAAAACGCTAAGAAGAATCAAGTAGATGATGTAGAAATCTTAGAAAGTGATGCCTACCAAGCATTAGAGGATAGATTATTCGATTGTATTGTGACCAACCCTCCTATTCGAGCGGGAAAAGAAAAAGTATATGAGATCCTGCTTAACGCAAGGCATCACTTAAAAAAAGACGGCGTTCTCTATATCGTTGCAAGAAAAGAACAAGGTGCTAAGAGCATGATTGAAGACTTAAAAGAATACTATCAAGTGTCCATTCAAGAGCGTAAAAAAGGTTTTTTTGTAATAAAGTGCAAAATTGGTTGACTTGTTGCAAAAAATGTGTTATTAATATAAATTGGCAATGTGTTATTTTTAACAAAAAATACGTTCTTTGATTAAAAAATTTAATATTATGTATAGGGGTGAATTTTCGTGGCATATAAAACTGTTAATTGCGGTGATTACCGTAAAAGAAGAAATTTTTCAAGAATTAAAAATACTTACGAATTAAAGGATTTATTAGAAATTCAAACCAAGTCCTATCAATGGTTTGTTGATACGGGAATAAAGGAAGTTTTTGAAGACTTATTACCAGTCGAAAACTTTTCTGGAACGTATTCTTTAGAGTTTGGCGATTATCATTTTGATGAACCGCGTTTTTCGATTAAAGAATGTAAGGATCGCGAAACGACTTATGCGGCTCCTTTAAAAGTGGAAGTACGTCTTTTTAATAGGGAAACAGGAGAAGTTAAAGAACAAGAAATATTCCTTGGTGATATGCCTATCATGACCGATAGTGGAACGTTTGTCATCAATGGAGCAGAACGTGTTATTGTATCACAGTTGGTACGTAGTCCAAGTGTGTATTTTAATCGTGAAACCGATAAAAACGGAAGAGAACTTATCACTTCTCAAATTATTCCAACACGTGGAACATGGCTTGAATTTGAAACCGATGCAAGAGATGTTTTATATGTTCGAATCGACCGTACACGTAAAGTTACTTTAACAACGCTTTTACGTGCTTTTGGATTATCAAGTGACGAAGATATCTATAAAGTATTTGGAAAAAATAGATACCTTGAAAATACAATTGCAAAAGATTCAACGCGTAATACCGATGAAGCTTTAATTGAAATTTATGAAAAATTAAGACCAGGTGAGCCTGCAACCCTTGATTCATCTAAGAACCAAATTATCACCCGTTTCTTTGATGAATTCCGTTACGATTTAGCGCGTGTTGGTCGTTATAAATTTAATCGAAAATTAAATATTACCGACCGCCTACTAAATCAAACATTAGCAGAAGACGTTAAAGTAAATAAAGAAGTTGTTCTTGAAAAAGGAACCCTTATCAATAAAGAAGTATTAGAACAATTAAAAGGATTATTTAAAGATGGTTATGGTCTTCATGAAGTAAAAATCAATGAAGAATTAGATACCTACAATAAAGTACAAGAAATTAAGATTTTAAATCCGACCAATAAGAAAGAAAAGATTGCTGTCATCGGAAACGATCAATCCATCGATGTTAAACGTTTGACGATTTCAGATGTTTATGCTTCTGTTTCTTATTACTTAAACTTATTAGATGGTGTTGGAAACTTTGATGAAATCGACCACTTAGGAAATCGTCGTATTCGTCAAGTAGGAGAACTTTTACAAAATCAATTCCGTATTGGTGTATCACGTATGGAACGTGTTATTCGTGAACGTATGACGACTCAAGAAATGGAAGAAATTACCCCTAAAACACTAATTAATATTCGTCCTGTTACCGCAGCAATGAAAGAGTTCTTCGGAAGTAGCCAATTATCCCAATTCATGGATCAGATTAACCCAATTTCAGAGTTAACCAATAAACGTCGTTTATCGGCCTTAGGACCTGGTGGATTATCAAGAGATCGTGCCGGCATGGATGTACGTGATGTTAATACGTCTCACTATGGTCGTATTTGTCCGATTGAGTCTCCAGAAGGACCGAACATTGGACTTATTACTTCCCTAGCAAGTTATGCCAAAGTCGATGATTATGGATTCATTATGACTCCTTACCGAAAAGTCGTTAATTGCCACATTACCGACGAAGTAGATTATTTAACAGCCGATGAAGAAAACGATGTTATTATTTCACAAGCAACGGTTACGACCGATGATGACAACAACATGATTGATACTCAAGTTGCTGCTCGTTTCCGTGGTGAAAATATTTTAGCAAAACCAGAACAAGTAGATTATATCGATGTATCACCTCAACAAGTCGTATCAGTAACCACTTCTTGTATTCCATTCTTGGAACACGATGATGCAACTCGTGCTTTGATGGGTGCCAACATGCAACGTCAAAGTGTACCATTGTTAAAAGCGGAAGCTCCATTTGTTGGAACAGGTGTTGAATACATTGCAGCACGTGATTCAGGTGCAGCCATCAATGCCAAAGCCGATGGTGTTGTAGAATATGTTGATGCCAAACGTATTGTTATTAAAAATAAAACGGGAAAAGATACGTATTATTTAGCAAACTTTGAAGAAAGCAACCAAGACTCTTGCTACCATCATCGTCCAATCGTTCGTGTAGGCGATAAAGTAAAACGTGGACACGTTATAGCTGATGGTCCAAGTATGGATAAAGGAGAACTTGCTCTTGGTAAAAACATGGTCGTTGCTTTCATGACCTTTAATGGTTATAACTATGAGGATGCCGTTATCTTAAATGAAAACTTAGTTAAAGATGATGCTTATACCTCAATTCATATTGAAGACTACGAAATGCAATGTCGTGAAACGAAACTAGGTCCTGAAGAAATTACCCGTGATATTCCAAATGTTAGTGAAGATGCACGTAAGAACCTAGATGAAAACGGAATTGTCGTTGTTGGAACCGAAGTTAAAGAAGGCGACATCTTAGTAGGTAAAGTAACTCCTAAAGGAATGGCTGAACTTACTTCAGAAGAAAAACTATTACACGCCATCTTCGGTGAAAAGACCCGTGAAGTAAGAGATACTTCCCTTCGTGTACCACATGGTGGAGAAGGAATTGTTCATGAAGTTAAAATTTATTCACGTAAAGAAAACGATGAATTACCTGCTGGTGTAAGCAAAGTTATTCGTGTTTACATCGCTCAAAAGAGAAAAATTCAAATTGGAGATAAAATGTCTGGACGTCATGGTAACAAAGGTGTTATTTCCCTTATCCTACCACAAGAAGATATGCCTTACTTACCAGATGGAACGCCAGTTGATATCATGCTTAACCCACAAGGTGTACCTTCTCGTATGAACCTAGGACAGGTTCTAGAACTACACTTAGGTATGGCGGCTAAGAAATTAGGTGTCCATGTTGCAACACCCGTATTCGATGGTGCTAGCAGTGAAGACATTCAAGCCATGATGAAGGAAGCCGGAATGGATGCCGATGGAAAAGTCGTACTTCACGATGGACGTACAGGAGAACCATTTGATAACCGTATTTCCGTTGGAGTTATGTACATGTTAAAACTTCACCACATGGTCGATGATAAATTACATGCACGTTCGACTGGACCTTACTCTTTAGTAACACAACAACCTCTTGGTGGTAAAGCACAGTTCGGTGGTCAGCGTTTTGGAGAAATGGAAGTTTGGGCTCTATACGCATATGGTGCAGCTCATACCTTACAAGAAATCCTAACCGTTAAATCCGACGACGTTGTAGGCCGTGTTAAAGTTTATGAGTCGATTGTCAAAGGACAAGAGATCAACCAAGCCGGTGTTCCAGAAAGCTTTAGAGTTCTTATGAAAGAGTTCCAAGCCTTAGGACTTGACTTAAATATTATCGATACCGATCACAATGTCCTTGATCTAAAACAAATCGAAGAAGAGGAAGCCAAAGAAGATATGCGTACACCTTCCGATGCGGAAGAAAAGATTGCAGAAACCGTGCCGTATGGTGGCGATGGCGAACCACCTCTTGAAGATGCGGAAGAAGATGACTTCGATGAAGAAGAAATGGATGATGAAGATTTCGAGCCAGAATATGGCGATGGAATCGATTCGTTCGATAGTATGGAAGGGGATGAGGAATAATGTTAGCTGTAGATAAATTTGAAGCCTTAAAAATAGGTATTGCCTCACCCGATAAAATTCGTGAATGGTCTTATGGTGAAGTAAAGAAACCAGAAACCATTAACTACCGTACTTTGCGTCCTGAAAGAGATGGACTCTTCTGTGAAAAAATCTTTGGACCTACTAAAGATTTCGAATGTGCTTGTGGAAAATACAAACGTGTTCGTTATAAAAATATCGTGTGTGATCGATGCGGTGTAGAAGTAACGCGTGCCAAAGTACGTCGTGAACGTATGGGACACATCGAACTTGCTACTCCAGTATCACATATCTGGTTCTTTAAGGGCGTTCCTTCGAGAATGGGATTAGTACTCGATATGAGTCCAAGAGACTTGGAAGAAGTTTTATACTTCGTAAGTTATGTTGTAATCGATAAAGGAATTGCTCCTTTAGAGAACAAACAAACTTTATCTGAAAAAGAATATCGTGCTTACTATGAAAAATATGGCAATGGCTTTACCGTTGGTATGGGAGCAGAAGCCATCAAGGAACTTCTTAAGAAAATTGATCTTGAAAAAGAAATTGCCGAAATCAATAAAGAACTTGAAACAGCACAAGGACAAAAACGTACTCGTCTATTAAAACGAATCGATGTCTTAGATGCTTTCCTTAAATCAGGAAACCGTCCTGAATGGATGATTTTGGATTGTATCCCTGTTATCCCTCCAGAATTAAGACCGATGATTCAACTAGATGGTGGACGTTTTGCTACTTCCGATTTAAATGATTTATATCGTCGTGTTATTAACCGTAATAACCGTCTTAAAAAATTAATTGATTTAGGTGCTCCAACGATTATCATTCAAAATGAAAAACGTATGTTACAAGAAGCCGTAGATGCCTTATTCGATAATGGTCGTCGTGGAAGAAGTGTAACTGGAGCAGGAAACCGTCCATTAAAATCGATTTCTAGTATGTTAAAAGGAAAACAAGGACGTTTCCGTCAAAATCTATTAGGAAAACGTGTTGACTATTCAGGTCGTTCCGTTATTGTCGTAGGACCTAGTCTTAAAATGTATCAATGCGGAATTCCTAAAGAAATGGCCCTTGAATTATTTAAACCACATGTTATTCATGGACTTGTTTCAAAAGATTTAGCACACAATATTAAAGCCGCTAAAAGAATGATTGAAAATCAAGATGAACAAGTTTGGGATATCGTTGAAGAAGTCATCAAAGAGCATCCAGTTTTATTAAACCGTGCGCCAACCCTACATAGACTTGGTATTCAAGCATTTGAACCCGTTTTAATCGGTGGTAAAGCGATTCGTCTTCACCCATTAGTATGTCCTGCTTTCAATGCAGACTTCGATGGTGACCAGATGGCTGTACACGTACCATTGTCAGAGGAAGCTCAAGCCGAAGCAAGACTCTTAATGTTAGGTGCTAATAACATCTTAAAACCATCGGATGGAAAACCAATCGTTACACCATCTCAGGATATGGTTTTAGGTAACTACTATCTAACAATGGAAAAAGCAGGTCTTGAAGGAGAAGGAAGAATCTTCCGTAATCCAGATGAAGCTTTAATGGCTTATGAACGTCGTGAGATTACCCTTCATACGCGTATTGCTTTACCAGTGGATTCTTTCAAACATAAATTATTTGCGGAAAATCAAAAAGGTAAATATTTAGTAACGACAGTAGGTAAGATTAAATTTAATGAAATTTTACCAGATTCATTCTCTTATATTAATGAACCAACCGATGAGAATATTCAAAAGGTAACGCCTAATAAATACTTTATTGAGCGTGGTCAAAATATTCCAGAAGTTATTAAAGCAATGCCTTTAGTAAAACCTTTCCCTAAGAAAACGCTAGAAAAAGTAATTGCTCAAATCTTTAAACGTTATAAGACGACAGAGACCTCTATTTTCCTTGATAAATTAAAGGATTTAGGATTCCATCACTCTACTTTAGCCGGAATAACGATGTCAATAAGCGATGTTATCGAGGCTAAAAATAAAGGTAAGATCGTTGAAGAACATCAAAAGATTGTAGATACGATTAACAAACAGTATAAAAAAGGATTAATTACTGAAAACGAACGTTATGAAAAAGTCGTTGCTACATGGAACGATGCCCGTGACGAAGTACAAAAAGAATTACAAGAAATATCCGATAGTGATATCGATAACCCAATCTTCATGATGATGCACTCTGGAGCTCGTGGTAATATCTCGAACTTTACTCAGATGGCAGGTATGCGTGGATTAATGGCAAAGCCTACAGGTGAGCCAGTAGAAATCCCCGTACTATCTAACTTCCATGAAGGATTATCCGTATCTGAATTCTTCCTATCGAGCCATGGATCTCGTAAAGGTAGTGCAGATACAGCCTTAAAGACAGCCGATTCTGGATACTTGACAAGACGTTTAGTCGATGTTAGCCAAGACTTAATCGTCAAAGAAGAAGATTGTGGAACTGAAAATGGTGTGGTTGTTCGTGATTTCTTAAACGACAAGACCGGTGCTGTTATCGAATCTCTATACGATCGTATTTTAGGAAGATTCTCGAATAAGAAGATTATCAATCCTGAAACGAAAGAAGTTATTTGTGATAAATTAACGTATATTACGGAACCAATTGCCGATAAGATTATCGAAGCAGGTATTAAAGAAGTAGAAATCCGTACGGTTTTGACTTGTAACACTCATGGTGGCGTATGTCAAAAATGTTATGGACGTAACCTTGCAACTGGTAACTTAGTAGAAGTAGGAGAAGCTGTTGGTATTATGGCTGCTCAATCAATTGGTGAACCAGGTACTCAGTTAACCATGCGTACTTTCCATACCGGTGGTATTGCAGGTGGAGAAGATATTACACAAGGTCTTCCACGTGTTACCGAGTTGTTCGAAGCACGTAATCCGAAAGGTAAAGCAACCATTGCGGAAATCGATGGTAAGATTACAAAGATCGATGACGATCATGGTAAATTTAAGATTTCGATTAAAAACGATGTTGAAACCAAAGAACATACCACGAACTATGGGGCTAAACTTCGTGTAGCGGTAGGAGATAAAGTTTCAGCAGGAGATAAGTTAACAGAAGGTGCTATTAACCCTAAAGAATTACTTGCTGTAACCGATCCGTTAACAACTCAAGAGTACATCTTAAAAGAAGTACAATATACGTACCGTTCACAAGGTGTTGATATTTCCGATAAACATATTGAAATGATTGCTAGTCGTATGATTAGTAAGATTCGTATTATCGAAAGTGGAGATACAAAGTTCTTACCAGGAAGCTTAGTTAAATTCCACGAGTTTACCGATGGTAACAAAGAGGTTATCATTCAAGGTAAACGTCCTGCTGTAGGACGTCCTGTATTACTTGGTATTACAAAGGCTGCTCTAGAGACCGATTCATTCCTATCTGCTGCATCCTTCCAAGAAACGACACGTATCCTTACTGATGCTGCTATTAGAGGAAAAGTGGATCCACTTTCAGGATTAAAAGAAAATGTCATTATTGGTAAATTAATCCCGGCTGGAACAGGACTTAGAAAATATCAAAATGTGGAATACGAATTAAAAAGTCAATTCATCGACGAAGAACCATTAGAGACTTTGGAAGACGAATTCATGGAATAGGCAAAAGCCTATTCTTTTTTTTTGAAAAAAATTAACAAAAAGTTGACGTGGGGGGGGGTAGTTTTATAATAGAAATAGATAAATAATAGGGAAGTGGTTCCATGAAAGATAGAAACAAAGTATTATTTGGATTTGTCATGTTATTAATGGTGGTAGGAATTATTGGTTTTAGTTATGCACTTTTTACTACGAAGGTAGAAAAGAAAGGTGCTTTAAATATAGTCGCAGGAACAGTTTCTTGTCCTATACAAATAGAAGGAATAGAGGGTAATGAAATAACATTAGTAAACCAAACCGAAAAAGAAATAGAAGTAACAATCAGAAATGATAGTAAAGTACCAATACACTCAACCATTACTTATTTAAAGAATGAGAATGTAGAAGTATTAGCATCCAATCAAAATGGAGATCCTATCAATAAAGAAAGTCTATCTGTAGGAGAAACAAGAACCTATATGATTAAACTAATAAATAAAACAAATACAACCCAGACAGTAACGTTAAATGGAAGATGTGGATTAAGTAATAAAACATTAGCTATAGCAGATACAGAAGAAGAAATTACAGGAAATTATGAAAGAGTGGAACCCAATGAACCTGAATTAGTAACAGGATTAATCCCAGTTGTCTATGATGAAAGTCAAAGCTCCTGGGTAAAAGCAGATACAACAAAGAAATGGTACAACTATGACAAACAAGAATGGGCGAATGCCGTAACTATTGGATTAGATGAAGATGGAGTAGGTACTAAGAAAAGAGAGAGTTATATGACTGCCCAGGCAGGAGAACTAATTTCAATAGATGACATTAACACCATGTGGGTATGGATACCAAGATATGAATATAATTATGTAAGTATAAAAAATGCTGGAGGAGATAAAAGCAATTGCACAAATAGTGTTGTAAGTAATTATGAATGCTACCTAAATCCAGGGGAAATTAAAGTCAACTTTATCAATGGAACTAGTAATACCCCAAACAATGATTATATAGTGCATCCAGCCTTTACTTTTGGAGATAAAGAATTAACAGGAATGTGGTATGGAAAGTTTGAAACAAGTAGTAAAGAAGAATGTATCGCAGCAAGTGGTTCAGTAAATACTGAATGTGATATAGAAACGTATACTCCAGAAATAAAACCAAGTGTAACTTCATGGAGAGGAATCCGAGTATCAACTGCTTTTGAAGTAAGTAGAAGGATGCAAACAACAAATTATAATATTTATGGATTTTCTAGTAGTCAAACCAGTTATGATACACATATGAGTAAGAATAGTGAATGGGGTGCAGTAGCCTACTTATCACAAAGTAAATATGGAAAATATGGAAATAGTAATTATGGAGTAGATGACAAAGAAGTATATATTAACAACTGTTCAAATTATATAACTGGAATAGCAGGAAATACAGTAGGTGAAAGAATAAGTGCAGAAACTTGTAAAACAAATACTTATGAAACAAGTAAAGGTCAAAAGGCATCGACGACTGGAAATATTACAGGAGTCTATGATATGAGTGGTGGAGCATGGGATCGTGTCATGGGCGCTTTGGAAGATAGTAACAATTCAGGAAAACCAACAAACACAGCATGTGGATTTTTTGAAGGTGAAAATGGTAATAAAATACCAGACAAAAAGTATTATGATTTATATAGAAGTACTGATCGAAGTTCGACGGATGGAAACTTGTCATTAACTGCATGTGGTGAGGGAGTTTGTTATGGACATGCCTTATCAGAAACATTAGGTTGGTATGGAGATTATTATGTCTATGTAAACTATTCGGGCTCATGGTTCAATCGCGGCGGCGGCACCTATGCCGATGCCTCGAGCACAGGTGTATTCCTCTTCTACTACGTGTATGGTGGTTCGGAGGGGGGCAGCTCGTTCCGCCTTGTGCTTTCTCCTATAGGAGCTTAATCGACTGACTTTTCTGTAACATGAAGAAATATCTAAATTAAGGTATTCTGATTTTATTATAGAGTGTTTAAAATTTCTATTAAAGGTAAAAAAAATAAAATACTATATAGACTCATCTATGATGAGTTTCCTTTATATTAAATTTAATTGGTAGAGAATATTTTTATTTGAAATATGATTGATTTTTCTAGATCTTAATAAGTCTCAATTATTTACAAAGAAATAAAAATTTAGTATACTAATAA
>CANQIE010000010.1 GCA_947623935.1 uncultured Bacilli bacterium
GAATCAATTTTATAAATGGAACAAGTAATCAAGCAAATGATAATTATATGATACATCCAGCCTTTACTTTTGGAGATAAAGAATTAACAGGAATGTGGTATGGAAAGTTTGAAACAAGTAGTAAAGAAGAATGTATCGCAACAAGTGGTTCAGTAAATACTGAATGTGATATAGAAACGTATACTCCGGAAATAAAACCAAATGTAACTTCATGGAAAGGAATTCGAGTATCAACAGCTTTTGAAGTAAGTAGAAGAATGCAAACGATAAATTATAATATTTACGGATTTTCTAGTAGTCAAACCAGTTATGATACCCATATGAGTAAGAATAGTGAATGGGGTGCAGTTGCCTACTTATCCCAAAGTCAATATGGAAAATATGGAAAAAATGAGCAAGAAGTAACTGGAAATAGTTGCAGTAGTCACATGACAGGGGTTGCAGGATGTGGTGACACATATTCTTCAGAAAATGGACAAAAAACATCTACTACAGGAAATATCACAGGGGTCTACGATATGAGCGGAGGAACTAATGAATATGTCATGGGTGTGCTAAATGATGGTACAGGAATGCCTATAAGTGGTAATAGTCCATCATCTAATTCAGGATTCAATGGAGTATTAAATAGCGGTGTTCCAGTATCTGGCGGAAGGGTGTTACCAGATGCTAAGTATTATGATTTATATACAAGTAGTAATACTAGTTCTGATATTGGAAGTTTATCTGCCACAGCATGTGAAAAAGGAATATGTTATGGACATGCTTTATCCGAAACCGGAGGATGGTATGGGGACTATTATCTTCTCGTAAGTTCTTCGAACCCGTGGTTCGTCCGTGGCGGCCAATATGCCGATGATTCGTATACTGGTGTTTTTGCGTCGCACCATAGCTCCGGTTCCGCGGCTAGCATTGGTTCTTTCCGACTTGTCCTTATTCCATAAAAAGTCATTTAAGAAGAAAGAGATTTCTTCTTTTTTTGAGCAGTTTGTGGTATGATAATGAAGAAGAGGTAAATGTATGAAACGTAGTGAAGTAAATAGAAGCGACTTGTCGCCTATGATGCAACAATATATGAAAATAAAGGATCAGTATGAAGATGCCATCCTCTTTTTTCGCTTAGGAGATTTTTATGAAATGTTTTTTGATGATGCGATTACGGCAAGTCACGAATTAGAACTTGCTTTAACTGGAAAACAAGCAGGCTTAAAGGAACGTGTTCCTATGTGTGGGGTACCACATCATGCTTATCAAATGTATTTGGATAAATTAATTGATAAAGGTTATAAAGTAGCAATTGCCGAACAATTAACGGATCCTAAAGAAACACAAGGAATGGTCGAACGTGATGTTATTCAAGTCGTTACTAAAGGAACTAGACTTGATGCTGTTTTAAATGAAAAAGATTATAATTTTATTGGAAACATTTATGATTTTGAATACTGTTATGGACTGGCTTATACCGATATTTCAACGGGACAATTTTATACATTATTACTGGATTGCGATACTTCTAAATTGATTAATGAAATTGTTAATCGTAATATTAAAGAACTAATTGTTAATAGTAAAATAGATCGGGGAATTGTTAAAACTCTAAGAGATAATTATCAAGTACTAGTTACGATTACGGATGGAGTTTACGAAGAAGAGGGTTACAATTTCTTATGGAAATCCTTAGAAGATGTAAGACTTATTACTACCGTACGACATTTGCTTTGTTATTTGATGGAGACCAAAAAAGGAGATCTTACCCATTTACAACCGGTTGAAGAAGTTAATACAAAGAAGTATTTACGTTTCGATATGCATACGAAGAAGAATCTAGAACTTACAGAAACCATTCGCCTACATGAGCGAACCTATTCTTTATTGTGGCTTCTTGATAAGACCAAAACCGCCATGGGAAGCAGATATCTTCGTATGAATATTGAAAACCCTTTAGTAGAC
This sequence comes from uncultured Bacilli bacterium, assembly GCA_947623935.1. Classification (GTDB taxonomy): domain Bacteria; phylum Bacillota_I; class Bacilli_A; order RF39; family UBA660; genus Faecenecus. The sequence goes on from CANQIE010000010.1 coordinate 1,951, forward strand.
AAAAAAGAAATTGAACGAAGATATGACATTATTGAAAATTTACTCAACCAATTTATATTAAAAGGAGAGTTATCAGAAGAATTATCTTATGTATACGACCTTGAACGCTTATCTTCTCGTATTAGTTATGGAAACTTAAATGCTAGAGACTTAATTCAGTTAAAGAATTCACTATTTCATCTACCTAATATTAAACGAATACTAGAAGAATTAAATTATGATAAGCAAATAGAGACTTTAGAAGAACTTTATCAATTGTTAGATAAAAGTATTAATGAAGATGCTCCTGTTACCTTAAAAGAAGGTTCATTAATAAAAAAAGGATATAGTGAAGAATTAGATAATATAAGAAATATTCGAAGTGGAAGTAAAGACTTTATTCTACAAATTGAACAAGATGAAAAAGAAAAGACCGGTATTAAAAACTTAAAAGTAGGGTACAATCGTGTTTTTGGATACTATATCGAAGTAAGTAAAGGAAGTATCCCACTTATTAAAGAAGAATTTGGTTATGAACGTAAACAAACTTTAGCGAATTGCGAACGTTTTATTACGCCTTTGTTAAAAGAAAAAGAAAATATTATTCTAGGAGCAGAAGAAAAGATTATTGAACTCGAATATCAACTCTTTATGGAGATAAGAGATAAAGTTAAGACGTATATTGGAAAGATTCAACGAATTAGTAAAGTGATTGCCGAAGTCGATATGATGTCTTCCCTTGCAACGGTTGCAGAGGAAAATGCTTTTGTGCGACCTACGATTACTTCCGATAACGTTATTAAAATCACGGAAGGACGTCATCCCGTTGTAGAAAAAGTAAATCGTGAAAATTATGTGCCAAACGATGTCATGATGGGAAAAGATACCAATATCTTATTGATTACGGGTCCTAATATGGCTGGTAAATCTACTTATATGAGACAAGTTGCTATTATAGTGATCTTAGCACAAATGGGATCTTTTGTTCCATGTAAAAGTTGTACGATTCCGATCTTTGATGCTATTTTTACAAGAATTGGTGCGAGTGACGACTTAGTCAGTGGCGAAAGTACCTTCATGGTCGAGATGAAAGAAGCGAATTATGCCTTATCAGAAGCAACCGAACATAGTCTTATTCTTTTTGATGAATTAGGAAGAGGTACGGCAACCTATGACGGAATGAGTCTTGCTCAAGCGATTTTGGAATACATTCACGATAAGATTAAAGCGAAGACGTTATTTTCAACGCATTACCATGAGTTAACCATGCTTGCAAATGATCTACCAAATCTAAGAAATGTTCATGTTTCAGCGATCGAAGAGGATGGAAAAATCACGTTCTTACATAAAATTAAAAATGGTTCGGTCGATAAGAGCTATGGTATCCATGTGGCAAGTCTTGCGAAACTTCCTAAAAGCCTAATTGAACGTGCCGAAGAAATACTTGATGTGTACGAACATCAAAACAAAAAAGAAACAACCTTCATGCAGACTTCACTATTCTCTAATTTCGATACCGAAGAAAAAGAAGAAGTAAATCCGATCGAAGAGAAATTAAAGGAGTTAAAACCACTTGAAATGACGCCAATGGAAGCCTTAAATACCTTATATGAATTAGTGAATGAAGTAAATAAGAAAAAATAAATAAAAAAGTTACAAAGTATGATAAAATAAAAAATAGGTTGGTGATAAAGATGAAAAATCGAAGTGAACTAAGAGAAATCATAATGAAAGTAATCTATCAAGTGTATATTTATGAGAAATCAAACTTAGAATATGATTATCATACCTTGATTAAAGAACTTTTAGAAGTTGATAACGATTTTGTAACTTCTTCCGTGGAAGGAATTATTAAAAATCAAAAAGAGATTACCGCTTTAGCTAATAAATATTTAGATGGTTGGAAAATGGATCGACTCAATAAAGTAGATCAAGCGATTATTTCTCTTGGTATCTATGAACTTAAATATACGGATACGCCTTCGATTGTAGCCATTAATGAAGCGATTGAGTTATCGAAACGTTACAGTGATGAAAAGGTAACCAAGATGATCAATGCGGTGTTAGATGGCATTTATCACAGTGAGGAAGAGCATGAAGGATAAATATATAACCGTCACTCAATTAACGAAATATATCAAGTTTAAAATCGATAATGATGAGAATTTAAATGAAATCTTTTTACGAGGTGAAATATCGAATTTTAAAGCCCATACGAGAGGGCATTACTATTTTACTTTGAAAGATGAAAATGCCAGGATTAACGCTGTTATGTTTGCCTCTTCCGTAAATAAATGTAAGTTCCTTCCACAAGATGGTATGAAAGTTTTAGTGACCGGAAAAGTAAGTGTCTATGAAGCCAATGGCGGATATCAAATTTATGTTAATAGTATGATTGAAGATGGAGTAGGGAACCTTTATATTGCTTTTGAACAATTAAAAGAAAAACTTGCTAAAGAAGGATTGTTTGATCCGGCTAAGAAAAAGCCGATTCCTAAATATCCTGAATTAATTGGTATTATTACCGCTCCCACAGGGGCAGCGATTAGAGATATGTTATCGACTTTAGCAAGAAGATTTCCCCTTGCTCGAACCATTTTGTTTCCATCCCTTGTACAAGGAGCTGAAGCAGCAGGTGATATTGTTAAACAAATCAAAAAAGCAAGTACATATCCCCTTGATTTATTGATTGTAGGAAGAGGTGGCGGTTCCATCGAAGACATGTGGTGCTTTAATGATGAAAATGTGGCAAGAGCTCTATATGATTGTCCTATTCCCACCATTAGTGCGGTCGGTCATGAAATCGATTTTACGATTGCTGATTTTGTTGCCGATTTAAGAGCACCAACACCAACGGGTGCTATGGAAATGGGCGTTCCCAATAAACAAGATGTATTGATTTTAATTAAACAATTAAAAATGCGTTCGGAAAAGAATATGTTACATCAATTAGAAGTGAAAAGAGAACGACTCGATCAAATAGCTTCTCGCTATGTTTTAAAAAATCCTTTGAGTATGTACGAAGCCAAAGAAGAGAAGTTCGATAGGCTTTTGGATCAATTGCAATTTTCGATTTCCGGTTTATTGGAACGAAATCGAAAACGTTTAGAGCAGAGTAGTAAGCATTATTTCTTTTTACATCCTGAAAAAATCTACGATGAAAAACAACGACAACTAGAAAATGTGGTGTTAGCTTTAAAAAAACAAGTTACCATTTCGATGCAAAATTATGTGAATCCTTATAACCAGCTTTTATCAAAGTTAGATGCCTTAAATCCACTACTTACGATGAAGCGAGGTTATGCCATTGTAAGATGTAACGATAAAGTCATCTCTTCTTCTAAAAAATTAAAAGAAAATGATTTATTAAAGATAACTTTTAATGATGGAATTATTACTTCAAAGGTGGTGAAATAATGGCATTATATACAACTAGACCTGGATTATCGGATGAAAATAGTAAACGTTATTATGAACTCAACCAAGAAATTATGGAATTACAACAGAAACTTAATCTCTTAAGTGATGATGACAAAGAAATGAAACGTAAAATCCAAGATGAAATACAAAAAAAGCTGATGGAACAAGTAAGTTTAACCATGAAATAGGAGGATAAATGATGAAAGAGAAAGAAAAAGAATTAACTTTTGAAGAAAATCTAGAAAAATTAGAATCGATTGTAAAAGATTTAGAAAGTGGTAACACGCCTTTAGATGAAGCGATTGATAAGTTTAACGAAGCCATTAAAATTGCTAAACTTTGCGATGACAAATTAAAGAAAGCCGAAAAAGCCGTTAGTCAAATCTTAAAAGAAGATGGAACACTTGAAGACTTTAAACCAGAAGTAGAATAAAAAAACGAGAGACCAAGGTCTCTCTTTAATTTTCTCCTTCTTCTAGCATGGTCGTAATAAAAATACCATATCCTTTTTTAGCATCATTTACAATAACATGAGTTACGGCTCCAATTAATTTTCCATCTTGAATAATAGGACTACCACTCATTCCTTGAATGATACCTCCTGTTTCTTTTAACAAACGTTCATCGGTTATTTCAAATAAGATATTTTTGGTCTCATTTTCCTTGTCTACTTTTAAGATATTGATTTTAAATTCTTCTACGGTATGGTCATGAATAACCGTACGTATAGTAGCCTCTTTTACTTGAACATCGTCGGGGTCACCCACCTCGATCGCGTCATTTTCATCGAACTTACTTCCATACGTACCAAAGATTCCAGAAGATTCGTTTTCTTTGATATTACCATAGATTTCATCTTTAAAAAATTGGGCTGTTTTCTCACCAGGTGAACCTCGTTCACTTTTATCGATTCCAACGACTTCGGATTTAAAAATTTTACCATCTTTAATTTCAATTTTGGTTAACGTATTTTTATCGACGATTTCGTGTCCTAGAGCTCCATAAATTTGAGTTCCAGGATCGATATAAGTAAGCGTTCCCACACCAGTAATTTGATCTTTTACAAAAAGACCTGTTTTATAGACGTCATTTTGGTCTTTCACTAAGGTAAGTTCCGTTTGTTTTTCCTCGTTATCTCTTAGGAAAGTAAGGACTACTTTATTATTTTGAACTTCCTTATTAATCGCTTCGACCATTTGATTGATGGTATTTACTTCCGTACTATTAATTTTGGTAATTCGGTCTCCTAATTGAAGTCCTGAATTACTTCCGATATATTCATTATTTACTTTGTAAAAACCTACCACTAAAACGCCTTTTGAATTTAATTCAATACCGATGTTTTCGCCTCCTGGAATAATTTTATTAGAGTAGGCAAAGATGGTTGAAGGATAAAGTAAGACCGCTAGGGTAATGAGAAAATGTAGTATGTGATGTTTTTTCATCAATCTCAACTCCTTACAGACTACATTATTAGTATGTTTTAATTTTTTTAAATCACTAGTATTAATGTTTTCCAGTATTGGAAATTTTAGGAAAAATAGTATAATTTTTTTTAATTTGGAAATACTAAAGATGTCTATCTTTATTTTTTTCATTTTTTAAAAAGATATTCTAGGTTTTTTTTAAAAAATATGGTATCCTTATAATAAGGAGTGAATGTAAAATGAATGAATTTGATTCAAATGGGATGAATCCGAATCCAACAAATAGTATGGAACCTGTGATGATTCCTGATAATGAAGTAGAAGTAAATCAAGAACTAGGTATGGAAGATGTTGCTCCTACTGTAAATCCTACACCTATTAATCCAGAACCGGTTGCATCCGTTGCTCCAGCATCTAGTATTGCTCAACCTCAACCTGAACCAGCACCTGCACCCGTTCAAATGGAAAATACCTATCAACCGGAAGTAGTACCTGTTATGGCACCAGTGGAAGCGTTAAAAGAAGATATGATGCAACCACAAAGTCAAAATGCATATTTTGATGAGAATACGGAACAACCTAGACGAAAAAGACATGTTTTTAGAACTATTTTTAATATCGTGTTTACCTTAGTTGTTTTAACCATTCTTGCCAATGCTATCCTTGCTGTTGTAAACTTTAACCAATTAGTCAATGAAAAAGCACCATATCTCTTCACAACGAGCGAAGTTAAGACAGAAGATGGTAATACTTATCACACTTATCCTCAAGCTTTATTTAAAATTGTTCATACTACTACAGAAATGAATGAAACTTGGTCATTGAAACCGTTTTTTATGAATTAGGAGTTAGATTATGTTAAAAGAATTTAAAGATTTTATATCACGTGGAAACGTCATAGATTTAGCTGTCGGTGTCATTGTTGGAGGAGCCTTTAGTAAAATTGTTACTTCGATTGTAAATGATATTTTGATGCCTATCTTAGGAATTATTTTAGGAGGAATCGATTTTACTTCTTTAACTATCAATATTGGCGATACAAGGATCATGTATGGAAACTTTATTCAAAATGTAGTTGATTTCTTAATCGTTGCTTTCTGCATCTTCATCTTTGTTAAAATGACCAATCGTCTTTTCCATCATAAAAAGGAAGAAGCTAAAGAAGAAGTAGTTAAAAGTGATGAAGTGATACTTCTAGAAGAAATAAGAGATCTTTTAAAAGAAGATAAAAAAACAGTAAAAAGACAAACAAAAAGAGTTAATGCGAAAAATTAACTCTTTTTTTTATAGGAAATAAGCAACAACCATTGCTAGGAAAGAAAATATCATAGCAACAGCCAATACTATGGATACAATCTTAATTGTTTTTTTATTCATGTTTACACCTCTATTCAATTATATAAAAGATTTTACTAAAAGTAAAATAAAACTTGTACATAAATTTCTTTTTTTCATCATACGCTTTAATGGGTGAAAAATAGTACATGAACGAAACAAAAATTGTAAAAAGAGATAACGTCCAAAAGCAGAAAAAAATCTATCTTTTCCTAGGTATTTTATTAATCGTTGGTATCATCCTTGGAATTAGTTATGTATTTGTCTTAAATGAAGTAGACACAGTTTTACTAACCGATGAAATTACCCGCTTTTTCACACAAATGAAATCGATGGAGCATTTCTCCTATGGAAGTAGTTTCATAAATAGTATTTTATCAAATGTGCTTTATGTTTTTACCGTCTGGTTATTAGGAATATCTGTAATAGGGTTACCTATTATTTTGTTTTTATTGATGATGAAGGGCTTTATATTTGGCTTTTCGATATCTTCCATCATCAAAGTTTATCATTTTAAAGGTATACTAGGATCCCTTAGTTATATTTTCCCGCATCAACTTTTATTTTTAATCATTTCGTTATTACTTGTTTATTATGCTACTTCGTTTTCAACCAAATTATTTTCTTATCTCTTCTTAAAGAAGAATATTAAGTTAAAAGAAGCTATGCATAAATATATCAAGATTTTACTTATTGGTGTATTAGGTTCTTTTGTAGCCTCATGTTTTGAAGTGTTCCTAAGCCCTTTTTTGATACAACTTTTTACGAAAATGATTTAATCTGTAGTTCTAATAAGAAAAGGAAAGCCTTTTCTTTATTTTTGGGAAAAAATAAGTTATAATGGAGGGTAGGTGATGTGCTTTGAAAAAAGTCGTAATTGGAATGAGTGGTGGAGTCGATTCTTCGGTTGCTGCCATTCTTTTAAAGAAGCAAGGATACGAAGTAATCGGTTTATTTATGCGAAACTGGGATACCTCTGTCAATGGTGATATTTTAGGAAATCCTAATTTGGGAGATTCCATCTGCCCTCAAGAACAAGATTATAACGATGCCTTGGAAGTATGCAAGAAGTTAGATATTCCGCTTCATAGAGTCGATTTTGTGAAGGAGTATTGGGATTTTGTCTTTACCTATTTCTTAGATGAATTAAAGAAGGGAAGAACGCCTAATCCGGATATCATGTGTAACAAATATATTAAGTTTGATTACTTTATCAAAGAAGCTAAAAAATTAGGAGCCGATTATATTGCTACTGGACATTATGCGAAGATGGAAAACGGTTATTTATGTCGTGCTAAAGATTTAAATAAGGATCAAACTTATTTCCTATCACAATTATCGAAAGAACAATTAGAAAATGTTTTGTTTCCCATTGGTAATTTAGAAAAAAGTGAAGTTCGTAAAATTGCCGAAGAATACGATTTAGTGACCGCTAAAAAGAAAGACTCCACCGGTATTTGCTTTATTGGGGAACGGAATTTTAAACAATTTTTAAAGAATTATTTGCCGAATATGCCGGGTTCTATTATTAATATCGAAACCAAAGAAGAATTAGGAAAGCATATCGGATTAATGTACTATACCATAGGACAGAGAAGGGGACTTGATGTAGGTGGTACTGAAGATAAACTCTTTGTGGTAGGAAAGGATTTAAATCAGAATATTCTCTATGTTATGGAAGGAGAAAATAATCCTTATCTTTATTCCGATAGTTGTCTTATTGAAGATGTTAATTTCAATTGTGAGTTACGTCCTACTTCATGTACAGCTAAATTTCGGTATCGGCAACAAGATTATCCGGTTACTTTAGAATACTTAGATAACAATGAAATTTTAGTGCGATATGATCCTGTAAAAGCGGTAACTCCTGGACAAGCCTGCGTTTTATATTTAGAGGATAAATGTCTTGGAGGAGGATTCATCAAAGAAGTTCGTAAAGATGACAAGAAACTTTGGTATTTATTGTAAAGTGAAATGTAAAGTTTACTCTTGCAAAAAAATGTAGAAATGGTACAATGATATTAGGAGGGTCGATAGACGTGGATAGTTTAAATAAATTATTAGGAGAATTAGGCATATCAAAAGTGCGTCTTGCTAAATATCTAGGTGTGTCAAGACAAATGTTATATAATTATTTAGGTCAAGAAAGTTTATCGGATTGGCCAAAAGAAAAGGCTATGAAATTATTATGCCTTTTAGATATAAAAGATATTAAGGATATTGAAAAAATTAAAGTAGATGGCAATTATATCATCGATGTAGAAGGTAGATTATCTGAAGGTGTAAAAGATACTTCTAATAGAGAAATGATGACGGATTTGAGAGGGTTCAATAAAAAAGAACAAGAACTACTTGCTAATCTTTTTAACCTTTTAAAAGATAAGCTTGCAGATGATAAATCTAAAGAGACGTATTATGCATTCCGCTATTTATATTATTACTTACAATCGATGGATTCTACTAAAGAATTAAAATATATTTTAGGTTATATCGTTAAATCACTAGGATTTGTAGATCCAAAAGAATATGCTTTTAATGAACCTCAACAATTTATTTTTGAAAGTATCATGTATTCTGCTATGTCACTCTACGGGGGTGGAAGTGCTTCTAAATCGAAAATTGCCGATACCCATAAACGTTTTGTTGAAGAAATAGAGCGTAAGAAAGAAGAAAAATTAAGTCGTACCCAAGAACTTAATACGGCTCGTATTCAAGCTCTAAAAGAGTTAGGATATACCGCTATTACGGAAGAAAATGCTAAGGAAGTATTGGATAAGATTGCCGAGATTCAATCTCGAAAAGTAAGCTAAATAATAGAGTAGGGGGACCTACTTTTTTTTAATAGTCAATCATAATATATTATCGCTTATTTATAAATAATGTTATTTGAATCTTATATTAAATTTCATATTTGAATTATTTACATTGAATAGCTCTATACAAAGTATGTCATCTAATAAATTATTATCTAAAAAAATAGGTTCAACTCCCCTACTTATTATTTGTTTTTCTAAAAGGGGAGGAAGAGAGTACGAGTTAATATTTTCATTTGAGATGAACAATTCATCATCTCATTTTATCTCGATTCGTTTTAGAGTATTCTAAAATTATATTTGAAAAAGAATTTATATATAATAATTAATTTAAAAATATCTATTTTATAAAATTAACTATTTTAATAATCTATAAAGTATATGATAAAATATAAATATAGATAATAACAATCTCTTATTTGAGTAAGACAATTAATCATCTTTTTAATCAATTTTCATTTATTCGCATAATATATATTATGTTAACTTCTTATTTGTGAAAAAATTATAATTTTTTTATTATACTTCTATAATATATACTAATTATTTAATATATTAATCATTTATATTTTTTAATAATTAATTACTCTATTTAATGATATTGATTCTTGTTTCTTTCTATTTATTATAATTAAATATTTATAATAATAATGTTATAAAAAAATAAGAATTAAAAAAGGGGACTCCTCCCCTCTTTATTTTGTAATAAATTTTATATTATTATCGACAATACCAGAATAGAATAAAATTTCATAGTGATCCATTTCATTAACATCATAGATTAGTTGATACATTATAGATTCTTGAGGTGCAATTTCTGTATCTTTATTGTGATTCAAATCAGGATAGAGCGTATTATCTATTTTTAACTGAAAACTTTTTTGCACATCAATGGTTTGAGTTTCTGAAGAAATATTAGTAATTTTAAATTCCAATACAAGGTAATGATCGTTTTCTGGTTCTACATCTTGAAAATGATCTTGACTCAATATATCATTTAAAGAAATTTTATAGATATTATCCATAGTAGCTTCTTCATTTAGATAATATTCCGTTTTACTAGGCATTTGTTTAACTGAAAAACAGCCCACAAAAGGAAGCATTATAGTACAAAGAAGAAATACTTTTAAAAATTTTTTCATATCGTTTACTCCTACTCTATTCTCATTATATCATTTTTTTAAGAAATACAAAATGATTCTATTAAAAATGTATAAAATATAAACTTAGGATCAAAATATAAATGGAGGTTAAAATGAAAAAGAATAAAGTGAGTCACGATAATGAAAAAGATAGTTTTGCTAAAAGACATGATCAGAAAATCAAATGTGATGTAGAAAATTGTACTTATAATGATGGCGAAACGAATTGTTGTGAACTTCCTGAAATCAAAGTCAGTAGTGAAGATGATCCAACCATGGAGAAAGACACGACCATTTGTGATAGTTTTGAATGCAAAGAAGATTGCTCTAGTGATTGCAATGATGATTATGATGAAGATGATACTGATGATGAAGAGGAAGACGATGAAGAAGAAAAAGAAGATGAGGAATAATTCATCTTCTTTTTTGTCTTTGTTCTGTTTTTTCTACATGATTTTTATATGCTTCTAAAGTTTGTTCTAATAAAGTAGCAATGGTTACCGGTCCTACTCCACCTGGAACCGGAGAATAATAACTTGCTTTTTCATTTAATCCTTTTGGATCAACATCGCCTATATTTCCTTCATTGTAGCCTACATCGATTACTACTACATTCTCTTTTAACCATTCACTTTTAATAAAATGAGGCTTCCCTATAGCCGCTACTACAATATCGGCTTTTTTTAAATAGTCTTTGATGTTTTTGGTTTTAGAATGACAAATCGTTACTGTAGCATTTCGTTCTAATAGTAAATTGGCAGTAGGTTTTCCAACAATGGTACTTCTTCCTACGACTACAGCGTTTTTTCCTTCAACATCAATACCATAATAGTCAAGCATGTTCATCATAGCGTTGGCTGTTGCACTTTTAAAACTAGATCGTTCTGATAAACCATCAATATCTTTATCGGGAGCTATGGCACGAAAACAAGTAGCTTCATCGATTCCTTCTGGAAGAGGATGCTGTATTAATATACCATCGATTTCTTCTGTTTTGTTCCATCGATTTATCAAAGAAATAATCTCCTCTTCAGAAATGGTTTCATAGGCAAATATCTGATTTAAAATACCTGCTTCTTCACATGCTTTCTTTTTCATTTGAACATACATCAAGCTGGCTGGCTCATTTCCTACTAATAACGTTACCAGTAAAGGAGGTCTCCCATATTCTAATAAATAACGATCAGTTTCAATGGAAAGATGTTCTTTTAATTCTTTGCTAATTCTTTTCCCATCCATTTGAATAGCCATAGGTATTTTTCCCCTTCTCTATTTTAGTTCTTCAAGAAAACTCGTTCCAATCTCTGGTTTTTCTACTTCGAAGTTTTCTGCAATCGTTGCCGCAATATCAGCCATACTATTTAAGATTTCTAAACGTTTTGGTTCTTTGAAGTCTCTTCCAAAAAGAATAACTGGAACATTTTCTCTTGTATGTGAATTTCCTTTAAAGGTAGGATCATTTCCGTGATCGGCTGTAATAATCAATAAATCGTCGTTATTGAGTTTATTTAGAATCATAGGAATTTCTACATCTAGGTCTTCAATCGCATTGGCATAGCCTTCTAAATCACGTTTATGACCATATAGCGAATCAAAGTCTGCCATATTAGCCATACAAATACCGGTAAAGTTCTTTTCCATGACATCGGTTAGTTTGTTAATGACATCCATGTTAGTCGTTGCCTTCATGGTTTTGGTTATTCCTTCTCCATCAAAAATATCGCTTATTTTTCCTATTCCAATGACACTATAGGAATGGTCCTTTAAAAAGTCTAAAACCGTTTTTTTAGGTGGTTTTACGGCATAATCTCTTCGTTCATTGGTAAACTTATATTTACCATTCTTGCCGGTAAACGGTCTTGCAATAACACGCCCTACTCTCCACTCCTCACGCATGGTAAGTTTTCTTATTTTTTCTGCGTATTGATAAAGTTTCGATAAAGGAACGACATCTTCGTGTGCTGCAATTTGAATGTTGGCGTCATTCGACATAAAGACAATCAAAGATCCATACTGCATATGACGATCCCCTAGTTCTTTTAAGATAACTTCAGGGTCCATACATTTATTACCAATGACTCTTCTACCCGTAATCATTTCAATTTGATCGATGAGTTCTCTAGGAAATCCCGTTTCGGTAAAGTTAGAAAATGGTACCGAATTTTTAATGCCTACTAACTCATAATGACCAGATAGGCTGTCTTTTCCTAAATTAGTAGGTTTAGCAATAGTATAATAGGCTTCCACATCGTTATTTTCATCCATTTGTAAGGTATTTAAGAAACCTAATTTTTGCAAATTAGGAATAAATAAGTTATAATTTTCTTTAATATGTCCTAAGGTATTACACCCTTCATCTTCGTACTTATTGGCATCTATTGCCTCCCCTACTCCGAGAGAATCTAAAACCAATAAAAATATTCGTTTGAATTTCATTCTAAAACTCCTTTACTACTTCTTTATATATTGTTTTGCTTTAGCAAGTTCTTGGTTTGCATCCTTGCTTTCTTGATCAATTTGGACATCTTTTAAACTGGGAACTGAAAGTGTTTCAATAGCATACAATCTTCCCACTTCTAAGTGATTGAGATAAGCATCTTGCCATTCTTTAAGTACTTCTTGTTTTTTTGATGAGACAAAATTAATTTGGGAAGTAATTTCTTTTTCTTTATTCGTAAGTAGGCAGATTTTGGCATCGAGTGTAGTTAATGTTTTGACAAGGGAAGTTTTACTTTCCATAAGTGGGGCTAATCTTCTCTCAATTTCTTCACTTGCTTTTTTCATTGCTTCTTTATATTGCGTATAATGATATAACATATTGCCAGCAAAGAGAATCGATAAAGCATTTAATCCAAAACTAGCAAGTGTACCCTTTTGCGAAAGACTGATGGTACCTAAAAGGGTAATAGATAAAAGATTCGTAAACAGGTCTTTTTGTAATTGAGTAGAAAGTTCTTCTTTTTTGGTTACTAGAGCTTCTATTTCTTTATCTACTTCTTCATACATCGATAGGACATTAAAACGAAGTATGGAAAGTTCTTTTTTATTTTTTCTGTTTTGTTCGCTTATTTCGGTTAATTCCTTTATTTTATTGTCAAATGCATTCGACATAGTATCCTCCTTTAATGATCGCTTCTAGGATGATATTTTTGATAATCTTCTTCTACTTTCTTATTTGTAATATGTGTATATATTTTAGTGGTTGAAATATCGGCGTGACCTAAAAGTTCTTGAATCGATCTAAGATCTGCTCCTCCTTCTAATAAGTGGGTAGCGAAACTGTGTCTTAAGGTATGAGGACTAATATCTCCTTTTATTCCTTTTTCTTGGAGCATTTTCTTTAACATTTTGAAACATCCTTGTCTAGTAATAGGTTTTCCATGATTGTTTAAAAAAAGATAATCATTTGAACCGTGTTTTAAAAGATGAGGTCGTACTTCCACATACTTTTGAATCGCTTCAATGGCGTAATCACCTAGTGGAACAATACGTTCTTTTCGCCCTTTTCCATAGATTCGAATAACACTATTCAGTAAATCGATATCTTGAAATGTTAAATTAGTAAGCTCACTAATTCTAAGACCTGACCCATAAAGAAGCTCTAAAATGGCTTTATTACGATAATCATAGACGGTATTTAACGGCATATCTAAAAGTTTTTCCGTTTCTTCTTTAGAAATGGTCTTAGGAAGGCGTTTCGTAAGTTTAGGACGTGTTACCAAAAGACTCACATCTTTACTCACTTTTTCATTTTTTAATAAATACTTATGAAAGTTTTTTATAACTGTTAAATGATGAGCAACCGAAGATGATTTTTCGTTCTTTTTAGCAAGGTCTTGTAAATAAGCTTCAATATTCTTTTGGGTAATTTCTTTCTCGGAAGTAATACCTCGTTTTTCAAGAAAAAGAGCATATTGGTCTAAATCATTTTGATAGCTCATTTTCGTATTCTTTGTAAGTTGTTGCTCGTATAGTACACTATCTAAATAGGATTGAATCTCTTTTTTTAAAGATGTTTCCTTCATTATTTCATCCTCTTTCTTAAGGATTAAAATAATTATACCATATTCTTTCAAAAAAGGATAATATTTGATAAAATAAAAGAAGGAGGAAAAGAACATGGAACAACCTCTAGCTATTAAATTATGCCCTACTTCGATCGATGAAGTAATAGGACAAGATCACCTTTTAGGAAAAGATAAAGTTTTACGTAATTTAATCAAAAATAAAAAATTATTTTCGATGATTTTATATGGAAAACCAGGTATTGGTAAAACGTCGATTGCCAAGGCCATGGTCAATGATTTAGGCGTTCGTTACCGATTCTTAAATGCGACCAGTAACAATAAACATGATTTTGATGTCGTTGTAGAAGAAGCCAAGATGTACGATGGTATGGTTTTAATCATGGATGAGATTCATAGATTAAATAAAGATAAACAAGATTTACTACTTCCGAACCTAGAAAGCGGTTTAATTACGTTAATTGGAATGACGACTTCAAACCCCTATCATTCGATTAATCCAGCCATTAGAAGCAGGTGTCAACTATTTGAACTACATGAACTATCTTATGACGATATTTTAAAAGGCCTCAAAAGAGCCATAAAACACCCCGATTTGAAAGGAATTAAGATTGGTAATAAAGAACTCGAATATATTGCCAATCTTGCAGGAAATGACCTAAGATACGCTTATAACTTATTGGAAGTTGCTTTCTATTCGACATCGGATAAAAAAGTAACGCTTGATCACTTAAAAAGTATCAATAATAAACCATCTTTCTTTCATGATAAAGATGGCGATGGTCATTATGACGTGCTATCGGCTTTTCAAAAATCCATTCGAGGAAGTGATGTCGATGCTTCTCTTCATTATCTAGCTCGTCTTATTGAAAGCGGCGATTTAGATAGTATATATCGCCGTATGAGTGTAATTGCCTATGAAGATATAGGACTAGCTAACCCTAGTATTGGACCTAAAGTGATGGCGGCCATTCATGCCTCAGAATTAGTGGGACTTCCAGAAGCCAGAATTCCTCTTGGTACCATTGTGATTGAAATGGCCTTGTCGCCTAAATCCAATACGGGAATTAATGGAATAGACGCTGCTTTAGCGGATATTGAAACAGGACGTGCTGGACCTATTCCCGATTATTTACGAGGAGGAGGAACTCCTGAATACAAATATCCGCACAACTACAAAGGAAGTTATGTTCCTCAACAATATCTACCAGATAACCTCAAAAAGAAAAAATATTACCAAGCAAAAACCGAAACCAAGTTTGAAAAAGAATTAGCTACAGTCGATCAAAAAATTACGGAAATCAAAAAGAAGAACAATGTAGGTTAGTTCTTCTTTTATTTTTTAACGTAGGCCCCTCTTCCCTCTTTAGCACCTAAATCATCTACCTCTAAAGTAGGTGACTTAACAAGAGCCGTAAGAGCTTCAAAACAAAGTTCATCTTCTTGTTCATCAGTTATGTCTCTTTCACTTTGTTTTTTACTATCAATTTGTGCAAGCGTATCTACTAATTCTTGTCCTAATGGATTAGAAATAATATTACTATCTTGTCTAACTTCCCTTGGTTGAGCCATATATCTTTGAGCAATAGAATATAGTTTTTGAATATCTTGATTACTTCCTTGATAAGGATTTTCCTGTAATCCTAAAATCGTTGTATAAATACTCCGTAATAATACATTAGCTTTATAAGGATTAGAAGTATTTTTTAATTGGGTCGAAACTTCTTTATCTAGTTCTTTTTTTGCGTAATCAATTGCTTTTCTTAATTCGCTTCTTTCACCAAAAAGATGAACTATTTGTTTAAGACCCCAGCCTAATACAAAGTTAGATAAAACGAATGAAACTATTCCTTTTAAAATAGTTAAACCTATAGGAATAGGATAAGTCATTATTAAGGCTATAACAACACTAGCATGAATAGTAAAATTAATAAATCCAGCCCATCCCAAAATCTCTGGCATATTGTCTTTTACTTTTTCAAGTCTCTTTTGATATCTTTCTTCTTCTAGATTGATGATTCTTCCTTTTAATAAAAGAAGTGCTTCCCTATTTTTTCTATTTTCATCTTCTAAAGTAGCATTTTTCTTGGAAATCATTTCTGTTATTTCTTTTTCTAATTTACTAGAAAGCGGTTTATTTTGGTGAAGTGGAATCATAGAGTTAACAAATAATCTAAATTGTTTCGCGTCGTCTTCGTTTTTATTAGGAATATCCTTTTTGGGACGAAAATTTTTAAATAACTCTTCTAGTTCTTCCATTTCTATTTCGTTTAAATCCATTATTATAGGATGATGCGTAACACTTGCTATTTTTGCATCATCCATATACTCATCTTCTACCACAGTAATGGTGTGTGCATTAGCGTCATAAGAGATACTTTTTAGAAAATGGTATTTTGTACCAACAAGTGCATTATTAAATATTGCATCCTCGATGGAATAATTTCCATCTATTGATCTGTTATAGGACGTATAAAAAGTGGTTCTACCGTTCTCTTTCGTTACGACGATAGGACAAACCTCTTCGTGATTGCTAAAATGAGCGGTCATAATATCCATAGGCTTTTCTTCCATAATCGTTTTCTTCCCTTCTATTCTTTATTTCTTTTGGTAAGGGGCCTTTCCCTCTACATTTGTATCTAGTTTCATTTCTTTAAGCATAGTCGTATTTAGATCCTCTATTTTAGAGGTTCCATCAAAGACTGGATCGGACGCTAACTGGTCGATTTTATCTACGATTTGTTCGTTTGCTTTTACATCCTTATAAGCCCCTCTTTTTAGATCAATATCAGCAGTAATAGAAGCAAGTCTACTTAACCCATCAAAAGAAGTATCTTCCATGGAAAGGATAATACCTCCACGATTATTTTTATTTTTAGAAAGATTTTCATTTTCAATATACTGATGAGCTAAATCTCTAAGACGTGTTGCTTCAACACCACATCCAGGATAAGGATTTTTTTCAAGATCACATAATGCATCATAAATATGACGTAGAAGACGATCGGCATTATAA
This sequence comes from uncultured Bacilli bacterium, assembly GCA_947623935.1. Lineage (GTDB taxonomy): Bacteria > Bacillota_I > Bacilli_A > RF39 > UBA660 > Faecenecus. The sequence goes on from CANQIE010000010.1 coordinate 19,108, forward strand.
TTCTTTTCACTTTTATCAACTTCCTCTACTCTTCTCGTTCTTTTTATAATCTTTTTCATATCGGTTTTATTTTGTTTGTTATAAATAAATTCAATGATGGGTCCTGTTATATATTTTTCTGTAAACCAGTCAGGAGCCACTTTTTTTAATATAAAACCAACGATAGTACAGGGAATTATTAAAGATGTAGATAAAATATCTAAAATGTATATTAAAAGAGGAATAGTGTCAAATATTTCTAAGCAAAATATTTCTAAAATAACTACTATCGACCAAAGCAAAATATCTATTTGAAAAGGCAAAAATGGAAACTCTTTGGTTAATTTCTTTTTTTGCTTTTCCTTTAAATTTTTTTCAAAAATCGAAAATTCTATTTTGTCTTGCTGATCCATTACAGATTGTTTTTCTCTTTGTTCATTAATTAAAGCGTTGATTTGTTCAAGAGAAGCATCATCTATTTCACGTCCTTGATCCTGTATATAAAGTTTATCGTGTAATTCTTTGAAGTTGTCATTCATATCCGATTTATTCTGGTATTTCATTTGATGATAAGTACGTTCGTATGTTCTAAATACGCATCTATCTTCCTCTGTTTTGATAAAGGCAATAGGATAATGGGTGATATATTTTTTAAAAATGGGCTTTTTACTTCCATAACTATGCTCATTAATAATTAAAGTGTTGGTATCCTCATTAAAAGAAATGCCTTTACAATAGGTTCTTAAACTACTATTTGATCGATTTTGAAACAATTTATTTTTATTTTTACCAATTTCATTTTTGTAAATATAATCATCTTTTATAAGATACCAGTACCCATTTTCTTCATCAACAAAAATAGGACACGTTTGTTCTATTGTTTTTATATAATTCCGATTTAAAAAATCAAGTAATGTCATACTATCCATCCCTTTTTATAAGTGCTCTATATTATAACACAAAAGGGTCTAAATTGCAATAAAATCTCTTTATAAAAGAAAAAATCCTCGTTTTAAAGGATTTAATTCTTTTCTACAAATTGATTAAATTTACGAATCATTCCATCTTCTAAATCGGTTTTAGCAAGTTCTTCGATTAATTTCTTTTGATCTTTCGATAATCTTTGTGGAATGATGACTTTCATGATGATGTACATATCACCTTTATGTCTACTCGACTTATTATCGATTCCTTTGCCCCGTAAACGCTGTTTATCACCATTCGAAGTACCAGCTGGAATGTTTACCGTTACATTTCCATACAGCGTTGGAATTTCTTTTTTACAACCTAATATTGCTTCACTTAAAGTAAGTGGTACTTCCAAATGAATGTCATCGTTATCACGGATATAGAAGGGATGAGTATCGACACTAAACTCGATATAAAGGTCTCCGTTAGGTCCCCCATTACGTCCAGCGTTTCCTTTACCCGCTAATCTTAACTGATTTCCATTGTCGACGCCTGAGGGCACTTTAACCACTAAGGTTTTGGTCTTTTTAACGATTCCACGGCCTCGACAAGTAGAACAGGTACGCTCATAGACTTTTCCTTTTCCGTTACAAGTGGTACAAGTAGTCTTGGTTAAGAAGGAACCTAAAATCGTTCGTTGTTCTTGGGTAATCGTTCCACTTCCGTGACAGTCTGGACACGTTTTTTCACCATGACCCCCTTTACCATCACAGTCTTCGCATTCTTCGGATACATCAATCGTAATTTCCTTATCGCATCCAAAGACCGCTTCATCAAAGGATAAATGCATTCTAAGAATGGAGTCGCTTCCTCGTTCTCTTCTTGAAGCGGTATCACGACCAAATCCGAAGGATGAACCAAACATACTACCAAAAATATCCCCTAAGTCAACATCATCAAATCCACCAAAACCAGAGAAGCCGCCACCAAAGCCTCCAGTTCCATTCATTTGATCGAAGGCAGCATGACCAAATTGATCATACTGTTTCCGTTTGTTTTCATCACTCAAAACCGCATAGGCTTCTTGGACTTCTTTAAACTTCGCTTCCGCATCAGGTTCTTTGGATATATCAGGATGGTATTTTTTAGCTAATTTACGATAAGCACTTTTTATTTCATCTTGTGTTGCACTTTTAGAAAGTCCTAAGACTTCATAATAATCTTTTTTATTCATCGCGTCACATCCTCATTAACATAAGGAAGCCCAAGCTCTAAAAGTTTGGACTTTCTTTTATTATTTTTCTTCGTATTCCGCATCTTTTACATCATTATCGTTATTATTGTTATCATTTGATGTATTAGCTGCTTGTTGTTCTTTTTGAACGTTTTCATATACTTTAGTAGCAATTGCCATAGCGGTTTCTTGAAGAGCATCTTTCTTCTTACGAATATCTTCAATGTCTTCTTTTTCAAGGGCTTCTTTTAAATCTTTGATTTGGCCTTCTGCTTTTTCAACTTCACTCTTATCGGCTTTATCACCTAATTCTTTAAGTGATTTTTCAGTTTGGAAGACAAGTTGTTCAGCATCGTTCTTAAGGTCTACTTCTTCTTTACGTTTCTTATCCGCTTCTTTATTGGCTTCTGCTTCTTTCATCATGCGTTCTACTTCTTCATCTGAAAGGTTCGTGCTCGATGTAATGGTAATCGATTGTTCTTTGTTCGTGCCTAAATCTTTAGCCGTTACATGAACGATTCCGTTTGCATCTATATCGAATTTAACTTCGATTTGTGGTACACCTCTAGGAGCAGCAGGAATTCCGGTTAATTGGAAGTTTCCTAATGTCTTGTTGTCGGCAGCCATCGAACGTTCTCCTTGAAGAACATGGATATCAACAGCTGGTTGATTATCAGCAGCGGTTGAGAAGATTTGTGATTTCGATGTTGGAATCGTTGTATTCTTAGGAATTAAGGTAGTCATAACTCCACCCATGGTTTCAATTCCAAGTGATAATGGTGTAACATCAAGTAAAACGATGTCGTTTACGTCTCCTGTTAATACACCACCTTGAATAGCAGCACCCATGGCTACAACCTCATCTGGGTTTACTTCACGCGATGGTTCATGTCCTAATTCTTTCTTAACTAAATCATAAACCATTGGAATACGCGTAGATCCTCCAACCAAGATAACTTTATCCAAATCACTTGCTTTGATACCTGCATCTTTTAGTGCTTTACGAACAGGCTCTAACGTAGAATCTACTAAATCGGAGATTAATTCTTCAAATTTAGCTCTTGTTAAGGTCATATCTAAGTGTAATGGACCATTTTCTCCTTGCGAGATGAATGGTGCTGAAACTTGGGTAGAAGTCATTCCAGATAGGTCTTTCTTAGCTTTTTCGGAAATTTCTTTTAAACGTTGCATAGCAAGTTTATCTTTGGTTAAATCAACGCCATTTTCTTTCTTAAATTCAGTTACTAAATAGTCCATGATACGATTATCGAAATCGTCTCCACCTAATTTATTGTTTCCAGAAGTCGATTTAACTTCAAATACGCCATCACCTAATTCAAGGATGGATACATCGAAGGTACCTCCTCCTAAGTCGTATACTAAAATCGTTTGATTTTTATCTTGTTTATCAAGTCCATAAGCAAGGGCTGCAGCAGTTGGTTCGTTGATGATACGTTCTACTTCAAGGCCTGCAATTTTACCTGCATTTTTAGTTGCTTGACGTTGACTATCATTAAAGTATGCAGGAACCGTAATAACGGCTTTGTCTACTTTTTCACCTAAATAACTTTCTGCATAATCTTTTAAATAAGATAGAATCATAGCAGAAATCTCTTCTGGTGTATATTTTTTGCCATCAATATCGGCTTTATAATCGGTTCCCATTTGACGTTTGATCGAAGAAACCGTATTTTTATTGGTTAAAGCTTGACGCTTGGCAGCTTCCCCTACTACTCTTTCACCATTTGCTTTAAACGCTACTACAGAAGGAGTCGTTCTTGCTCCTTCAGGATTTGGAATAACGGTTGCATTACCTGCTTCCAAAACAGCCACACAGCTATTGGTGGTTCCTAAATCAATACCTATAATTTTACTCATCTTTATCTTCTCCTTTATTTTCATTATTTTCTATTTGATTGACTTTTACGCGACATGGTCTAATGACACGATCCTTTAAACGGTATCCTTTCATTAGCACATCGAGTACTGTATTGTTTTCTCTATCTTTATCGCTATCGACCATTAAGGCTTCCATACAAGAGGGATCAAATTCTTTTCCTAACGCTTCAATTTCTTCAAGACCATATTTTTGCATGATTTCAACCAGTTGAGCATACATCATTTTGAATCCTGCAAGGAATTTGGATAATTCATCGGTTAGGTCGTTATCATCGAGTTTAATAGCACGTTCGAAATTATCCATGATGCCAATTAATTCGAGCATTAAATCTTGATTGGCATACTTTAATAAGCTTGCTGTTTCTTCATCTTTTCGCTTTCGATAATTTTGCATTTCGGCTTTGACTAACAGGATATCGTTATTTAATTTTTCAATATCTTGTTCAAGGGATGCAATTTTCTCTTGCTCCGGATTTTTCTTTTTCTTTTCTTTTTTAACTTCTTCTTGTGTTTGTTCTTTAGATTCTTTCTTCATTTATTCTCCTTCTTTCTTTTCTTCGATGTTTTCTTTAATGTATTCAAGCAAAGTTACCACTCGATCGTAGTCCATTCGTTTAGGACCCACAATCGCAATGGTTCCTTCTTCACTTTCGGTCTTATAAGGGGTTTGAATAACGGTCACATCATTATCAATTTTATTTTCTTTACCGATATAAATACTGATGTTTTGATTGTCACTTTCAATTTTATCTACTAAATGTTTATCATCGATTTTTGAAAATAAATCTTTGACTTTATCAATGCTATTAAATTCCGGTTGCTCTAGAATGTGATCTTTTCCAACGATATTGATATTCTTATTGGTGAAATCCCGGAAAACGTTATAGAATGTGTTATAGATTAATTCATGTTCTTTGACATAACGGGAAATAATTGGTTTTATTTCAAATTCGAGTTTACTACTTACTTCATCGATCGGAGTTCCCACAATCAAATCGTTGATAAGCGAAACCGTTTTTTTAATCTCTTCTTGTGAGATATTGGGAAGTTCTACATCTTTATGCTCCACATGTCCTTGATCCGTGATCACAATTACAATCATATGACTGTCTTTGATGGGAACTACACTAATTTCTTTTAATTTGTTTTCATGTGATTTCTTTCCTAACACAATTGACGTATATGAAGTCATATCGGAAATCAGTTCAAGACTTTGTGTAAGACACTCGGATAATGCTAAGTTTTGGTTTTGGAAAACCGTTTGTAACTTTAACATATCTTCGCCCGTTATTTCTTTGGCTTTCATCAAGTGGTCTACATAGTAACGATAACCTTTTTCTGAAGGAATACGTCCTGATGAAGTATGGGTTTTTTCAAGTAGTCCCATCTCTTCAAGGGTAGCCATTTCACTTCGTACCGTAGCACTAGAGCAATGAATGGTATCACAAATAAGGTTGGAACTTACAGGATGTGCTAATTTAATATATTCGAGTACAATCAATTTTAAAATTTCATTTTGGCGTTCAGTTAACATTTCAGCACCTCCTAGCACTACTCTTTTTCAAGTGCTAACTTCATTATAATAGTATGCTTAGCACTTGTCAATATATGAGTGCTAATTTTTTGCTTTTTTTCGTCAAAAAAACATCTTTATAAAAAGATGCTTTAATAGGAATTAAAACGCATTCCTGTAGGTGTTTCAATTTCACTTTGATTTATAATTACGTAAGTCCAATCGTTTTTGTTATTTGATACACCTAAGGTATGACTATTATAGTATGGATTATTGCTATAATCATGCCATACTGCGATTTCATCTAAATTATAGGCGCTTCCTAAATCAACGGTAATACATTGAGTACCAGTTGCATTTGTTCTGACAATTTCGTTGACATTAGTATCAATAATACCATTTGTAATGAGTTGCAAATTCATATTCGCATTAAAGGAAGCGGATACCGTTTTATGCAAGGCAACATTTTTCCCTTCTGAAATAGCTTCTAATTCAATCCATTTATTTTCGGTACTGAGGCTGGAACCATTAATACAATCTTGGATATAACGGACATTTTCTAAATAGTTGTTCCTTTTATCATAAGAGGTACCTTTATAGCTAAGAACAGCTTTCCCATTTCCTATATTAATTCCTCCTAGCATAATACCATTTATAAAGTATTTATTGGAATAGTGGAGTGTGTTGTTGGATGGTGTAATCGTACGACTAGCAGTGATAGCGTTTACTCCCGCATAACCTGAAATAAAAGATGAACCTCCTCCACTTAATCCTTGGATCACACAAGTGTTTCCGTTGCTTGGATTTAGTGAAGGGTTACCACTCACACCTCCACCGCCACCATAGTAGCCACCACCTGCACCATAAGCTTGATTGCAATTTACTAAGTTACTATTTTTTACAAATCCATCGCCACCAACACCAAAAGATCCTGCGTTTTGACCGCTTGTTCCGCCACTTGTCTGACTTCCACCGCCTCCAGCAATAGCGCCTCCTGTTTTATCGTTTCCTTTTTCTCCGATCAAAGTACCTCCGTTACTACCTTGACTATTTTCGCCCACGCCTCCACCGGCTGCAACCATGATGCGGCTTTGAAGAGACTCTAAATTGTTCCATGCACCTGAGACAAGACGTACATCTGTGGCACCTCCACCTCCGGCATAGCGAAGGGAGCTAGGACCTGTATGATAGCCTCCAATTCCTCCTCCATTATAAGCTCCTACGGAACATGTTATATAATTGTTACATCCTGTTTTACCACTTTCTCCTACGTAAAAATAAAGTTTTTCGCCAGCATGTAAGTAAATGATACCTGAAGTATAGGCACCTAATCCCATGGTGTCATTATTACTAAATGCTCCACTTGCACCCCATAATTCAATTTGATAAAACCCCTCTTTTACTACTTCGTATTCTTGAGGAGAACCTGTATATTCAAAAGTAACTGCTTTCTCTTGATAGGCGGCATTGTTTAAATCATCTTTGATATTATCAATTAAATTGGAATTGTTCTTTTTTAAACCAGACATAGTCGATAAAATAAGCATCATAATCATCGCAACTAATCCTAAAATAGAGTAAAGCATGATGCTAAAAGCAAACCCCTTATTATTTATTCGCATTTAATATCACCCTATTATCATTATAACGAATCTAGCCACAAAATGCAAAAAAAATAGACCTTAGTCTACTTGATAAATATTTACTTGTTTTGCTCCATAAGTTCTACTCTTTATTAGTGTAAGTCCTTCGACTGTACTTTCATGAATCGTATTTTCTTCCATTTCGACAATAACTAGTGCTTTTTCTTTTAAAAGGTGAAAGGATACTAAAGTTTCTAGTAAAGATAAAAGAATTTTTTCATGATAAGGAGGATCTAAAAACACTATATCAAAGGTAATATTATTTTCTCTAAAGTAAGAAAGTGCCTTTTGATAGTCCATTAAAAGAATTTCTACTTGTTCTGAAATCGTAAAATTTTTACAATTTTCTTCAATCGTTTTAATGGCTTTCTTTTGATGATCTACAAAATAGCATTTTTGTGCTCCATTACTGATGGCTTCAATTCCTAAATTCCCTGTTCCAGCAAAAAGGTCTAAAACGATTGCTTCTCTTATATGATTTTGAATCATGCCAAAAATAGATTCTTTTACTCTATCCATGGTAGGACGAGTTCCCTCAAGCTGATACCCTAAAATATTTCTTCCTTTTAGCGAACCACTAATTACTTTCATTGACAATCTTTCCTTTCTGTTGTAAGTTCTTTTAAAAGTTGATTTAACTCCATTACAAAATACGTTAAGTCATTTTCCAAAAAAATGTATTCATGTATTTTTTCATCGGCAAAAAGTTTCTTTCTTAACTCTTGATATTCTTTAGAATAAGGATCGGTAAAGTTTTCTTTTAATTGTTTCAATTCTTCTTTTAATACAAGATCCTTCTTAATTTCTTCTTTTAAAGTTACCATTCGCTTTAAGTCAATGCTTTTATTTAATAAAGTAATGATTTCATCTAATTGCGGGACTATTTTATTGTATAAAGTAAAATTCATAGTTATCTTTCCTTTTCTTTATTATAACACAAAAAAAGGATCTACTCTATCATATCCATGAAGGTTCGGATAAGATTTAATTGATCCATTAATTTATTTATTTTATCACTAGGTCTTAACTGGTAACGTTCTCTCATTTCTTCTTCCATATATTTAAGATTATTAGGATTTCGATTTAAGGCCTTATACCAATAGGAATTTTCTCTTAAATATCGGTACAAATTGGGATTGTTTTTGATTTGAAACTGTAGCGGAAGTATCATTTTTAATCCTCGAAATAACGGTATAGAGGTCTTGGCTCATAGGTACTAGCAGCACTTGGCGTCTTGGTTGTAAATTCTTGTAATAGTCCAACTGCCTTTTGCATACCATCGATTCCTTTTTGAACCGTAGCCATATCCATTCCTTTAAACATCTGAATCATATCTTTAAAAGTTCCTTTTGAAGATGATTTATTTACTACGGTTTCTTCTTTCTTCTTTAGAGGTAATTGATACGGATCCCATACAACACTATTTTCACCGTAGAGTTCATACATTTCATAAAACCTTTGCCAAGTCATACCTCCCTCATGAACATAACCAATTAAATTCGGATGGTTTCTTACAAATTGTTTAAACGCAGCTTTTCCCATGACACTCACCTAATTTAATGTATGCATTTCTTTGAAAAGATTGACTAAAAAGGAAAAAGACGATTAGAATCGTCCTCCTCCACCTCCACCTCCGCCGAAGCCACCGCCTCCAACGGATCCGCCTCCAAATCCTCCTGAGGAAGAGGTATATGAAGAGTCTGAAAGAGTTTGATAATGCGCATTTTGAACAGCATGATTGACCGTTGATGCCATTACGGTTGAAAAATGAGTATCAAGTAAATTATGAAGCATTTGAATACGTACCATATCACCATAAAGTGATGTAGTAGACATATCTTCACTTACTTGCAACTGCATAGCCTCTAGATGAATTTGCATCGCTTTTTGAACTTTATCAGCACATCCTAATACAGTTGCCGTTACTAAATATTGCTCCCATAAGTGTACTTCTGGTAATTCTTTTTCACTAAACCTACCAAAGTCTAATAGAAAACGTTTATGAGCCTTCCATTTATCATAATGCTCTTTTCCTGTTTTTGTTCGATACTTCTTCACGATAACATAAATTATATTTCCAATGATAGTTAGGATAGCGAAAAGAAGTACCCAATAAGAATCATATATAATAGCTAACGGAAGAAAAATATTAAATCCTAAAATTGAAATTATAATGGATGTAATCTTTGGCAAAAGACCTAAAGTAAAATATTTTTCACTATCTGCTCTATCTTTAATAATAGTTCCGATTTTACCATATTCTTCTAGGAAAAATTTAGCTTCATCTTCAGTCTTACCAAAATCCTTAATTTGTTTCATCGTAACCTGATGATCGTTTCCAATTCCATGAAATAATAAGGATTTTAAAACAATTTCTTCTTTTGATAAAAAAACATGTTTTTCTCTGCTTTTAAAAAGATAATCTTTTTTTCCTTTGGAATCTGTAATTTCCTCCATAGTAATAACATCTTTTCGAATAAAATCTAAAATCATTGCTGAAAAGGTCTTTGCGGTAATTTTTTTCTTCATGATATATTCAATCATTCCAGGTCCATAGTCATAAGGGAAATCTCGGTAATATTTTTCATGAAAGGTGGTATTCTTTTTATCATAATAATAGAAAGCCACCGCATGAATTAAGACAATAATACCTAAATAGATAAGAAAATAGAAGAAGATATTGCGTTGCATCATACGATAATGATTTTCTACCTCTATCTTAAGTGCATCGTACTTTTCTTTATATCCTTGTTTTATAGTTCCAGGCTGTAAAAGCGAAATGGTCTCCGAAAGCGCTTGTAGATCCGTTTTGGATTTACTTTGCTCTACTAAAGCAATTTTTTCTTCCACTTCTTCTTGTAGACGAATTTCAATTTTACCGCGAATGATCGTTAACTCATCTAAAAGAGGACCCTTATCTTCTTCTTTTAAGGAATTTACTAAATTTAAAGCTGTATTATAATAATCAAGATCTAAATATTTTTCTGCCCATTCCATATATTGTTTCGCATTATTGACTAAATCGTCATATTGTTTTTCTCGCTCTAAATTAGCTTGATCGGCATATTTTTTTTCAATTTCAAGAATCGCATTTCTTCCATCGATATTTGATTTTTTAGTGGCTAAAGGGACCAAACTTTTATTAAACATGAGTCTCACAGATATACTCTCATAGGCATCAAGATTCGAGAACGTAGCTTTAGCTGATCTACTATCAACGTGCTCTATTTTGCCATATAAAGGGCCATGTAACCAAGTTCTAAAATCACTATCTTCCCCAGGTAAATGTACCACTGCCTGAAAATCAGTAATATTTTCTTCGTAAGAGTCTCCCAAGAGATTCCAATAAAGTTCTGCTACATCGTTATGAAGCACTACAGCATTTTTTACCCGATATTCCATATAGAATGCTGTATTGGAACTGGATGGATTATAGATCATTAAATCGATTCCGTTTGTAGTTTTTTCCATCGTGTAGACCCCATAATCTCCCTTATTGGCGCGATTTACTAATGTATATTCTTTGTTTAAATGCTGGAAAGATTCCATAGTAATAGAATAGCTGTTAAGAATATCAAAAATCTTTAAATCAGTAATGGCTTCCCCGTTATAAATGCTGCTTCCTTCGAAATCACTTGCTTTTCCTGTAAAAGCAGTTAAGCGATCATTACGATAAGTAATATCTCGTAATCTTCCGTTGTAACTACCACTTAAAACAGCAATTTCTTTGATAAAAATGTCCCCATTTTCTTCAATGGTTATATCCTGATAAAGTTTGTTTGTAGTATTAACCGCTTTTACTGAAAATGGCAATAAAAGTAAAAGAAATAATAATGCTCCTATTTTTATTTTTTTCATGTCATCCTCCAAAAAAAGCCTTTTCTAAAGAAAGGCTTTAAAATGCTACTTTTGGTGCTTCTTTATCGGCTTCAGCTACTTCAAAGAAAGGTGCTTTGGTAAAGTGGAACATCGAAGCAACCAAGTTTGATGGGAACATTTCTACTTTGTTGTTATAAGTAAGAACACTATCATTATAGAATTGTCTTGCATAACTGATTTTGTCTTCGGTATCTTTTAAATCAGCTTGAAGACCTAAAAAGTTTTGATTGGCTTTTAAATCGGGATAACTTTCTGCAAGAGCAAATAATTTAGAAACGGCCTTTTCGATTTCTCCTGATGCTTTCATTTCATCTTCTGGTGTCTTTGCTGAAACAAAGGCGTTACGTGCTTTAATCACTTCTTCTAGGGTACCTGATTCGTGTTTAGCATAACCTTTAACGGTTTCTACTAAATTTGGAATCAAATCAGCTCTTCTTTTTAATTGAACATCGATTTGAGCCCATTGATCATCCTTTCTGTTTCTTAATTGAATGAGTCCATTGTATGTTGTTGCAATAAAAATTAAAAGTAAAACCACAATTACAAGAACTACGATTAACCATATTGGCATAATTTTTCATCTCCTCTTTATTTTAAGTATACACAAAAAATTTAGTTTTTAAAATAGAAATTGTATAAATTCTTAAAAAGAAAGACAAAATACTAAAAGAAAGGATGATAAAAAATGGATATCAATATTAGACAACATATTATCAATAACTTTGAAGGAGATAGTAAAGAAACTTTACGTAAAGCGATTGATGAAAGTATTCAAGAAAACGATGAAATTACGTTACCTGGAATGGGTGTATTTTTTGAACTTATCTGGCAAGATGCTTCGGATAATTTAAAAAATGAGTTACTTGAACTATTAGAAAAAAGAGTCGCAAAAAAAGAAAGCAACTAGTCTTTCTTTTTTATTTATCTCTTAAAATACCACTATGGACTTCTTCTACTTTCTTTATAATTTTATTGAAGATTTCCATAACTTCATCTTCAGTTAAAGTACGAGTTGGATCCATGAACGTAAGATTGAAAGCAATCGATTTCTTATCTTTTTCGATGTTTTCTCCTTGATATACATCAAAAATGCTAATTTCGGTAAGAAGTCTACCTCCTGCCTTTTGAATGGTATTTAGAATTTCTTTTGCAGAAGTATCTAAATCAAAGGCAAAGGCAACGTCCTTCTTAATACTTGGATATTTGGAGATTTCCCTATCTTTAATCGAACGAATAGAATAAGCAAATACTTTTGATAAATTGATTTCAAAAACATAGATTGGCGTCTTTGAAATGCTTGGATGAATCATCCCCATAGAACCAATTTGCTCTTGATCAATTTTGATAATAGCACTTTGATATGGATGATACTCTTTAGCAACCTCCCCTACTTCGATATGAAAACGATTTTGGAAGCCTAAATAAGTAAGTACATCTTCGATAATTCCTTTAACGTAGTAAAAGTCTACTTTAGTTCCTTGATGGAGCCATAAATTGGTATTTACTTCTCCTGTAAGAAGTCCTGCAAGAACTTTCTTTTCTTTAACTTCACCATCTTCTAAATAATAGATATTACTTATTTCTTGAATCCTGATATCCTCTACTTTTCTTGAAAGATTGTACTCAGCCACTTGATAAAGAGATGGAATTAGGCTATAACGAAGATATTTTTTATCTTCTAGCATCGGATCTAATAATTCAATCGATGTAAAATCATCTTTGGTAAATTCGTGTAAATGCTCCTTACTTGTCAAAGAATAAGTCCAAACTTGACTTAGTCCATGAGCCATCAAGCGATTCCTTATGGCTTTTTCTTTTAAGTAGTTCTTCTCATATTTTCCAGGTAATCCAGTTCCAATAGGAAGAGTCCCTTGAACATTATCTATACCATGAATTCTTCCTACTTCTTCAATTAAATCTTCTGGAATATGGATGTCGATTCTTCTGGATGGGACGGTTACTTTTAAGGCATTTCCTTCTTCTTCCGTAGTAAAGTCTAGGCGATTAAAAACATCTACAATTTCTTCTTTGGAAAGATTCATTCCTAAAACTTTATTAATCTTATCGACGGTAATCGTAATCACTTCGTCTTTAATTTTCGTTTCATCGTGAATAGCACATCCAGCGATAACTTTACCATCTGCAAGTTCTTCTAGTAATTTACAAGCACGGTCTACGGCAAAATACGTACGGCGTGGATCAAGCCCTTTTTCAAAACGATTACTTGCTTCACTTCTTAAAATACGTTTGGAAGTAAGTCTTATATGAACGGGACTAAAGATAGCACTTTCAATCACAATATCTTTGGTATCATTTTCTACTTCTGAGTTTAAGCCTCCCATAACACCGGCAAGAGCAACCGCATGATCTTGGTTTGCAATCACGATATCTTTATCGGATAAGGTTCTTTCTTGATTATCAAGCGTGGTAAGTTTTTCCCCTTCGTCTGCCATACGAACAATAATCTTGTTACCAAGTGTTCTATAGTCGAAAAAATGAAGTGGTTGACCGGTTTCTAACATAACATAGTTGGAAATATCGACCACGTTATTGATAGGACGAATACCGCTTGCCATAAGACGTGCTTTTAACCATCTAGGACTTTCTTTAATGGTCACGTTCTTAACCATACGAGCTAAATACAAAGGACAGTTTTCAGTTTCCACATCGACTGTTACATAGTCTTTAATATTTTCCGTTTCTTTGGTAATAGCAATACTTGGTTCTTTTACTTTTTCATTAAGAATAGCTCCTACTTCATAAGCCATACCCATAACACTTAATAAGTCTCCACGGTTACTGGTAAGTTCAAAATCAATGGAAGTATCGTCAAAACCTAAATAAGCAAGTGGTTCTTCTCCTATTTCGGCATCTTCTGGTAAAATGTGAATTCCTTTTTTATCTTCTTCACTTTGATATTTGCTTTCGATTCCAAGTTCTCCTAAAGAACAAATCATACCATTGGATTCTTGTCCACGAATCACACTTTTCTTAATTTCAATACCGCCTGGTAAAATAGCACCTGGAAGCGAAACAATGACTTTTTGTCCCTCCGCGACATTGGGAGCACCACATACGATTTGGGTAACTTCTCCCTTTTTAATTTCAACTTCACAAACATGTAAGTGGTCTGAATCGGGATGGGGAATGCAACTCTTAACATAACCAATGGTAAGGTTCGTAGCACTCGATAAGGGATCAATACTTGCGTATTCGTTTCCGACTGAAGTCATTTTTTCGGCTAATTCTTCATTCGATAATTTATGGGTGTTAACGTATTCCTCTAAAAATTTTCTACTGAGTTTCATTATTTATCACCTTCCATTCGGTTATAATTCTTTAAGAAACGTAAATCATTGGTATAAAAATCACGAATATCCGTTATTCCGTAACGTAACATAGCAACACGTTCGATTCCAAGACCAAAGGCAAATCCGGTGTAGATTTCAGGATCGTAACCACAGTCTCTTAATACATTTGGATGTACCATTCCACTTCCTAAAATTTCAATCCAACCAGTTCCTTTACAGATGTTACATCCTTCTCCACCGCATTTGAAACATGATACATCGACTTCATAACTAGGTTCTGTAAACGGGAAGAAACTAGGACGGAAACGAACCTTTCTATCTTCTCCAAACATTTTCTTAGCAAATACTTCCAAAGTTCCTTTTAAGTCGGCTAAAGAAATGTTTTCACCTACCACTAATCCTTCGATTTGATTAAATTGATGTGAATGTGTTGCATCGTCATCATCTCGTCTATAAACTTTACCAGGACAAATAATTCTAAGTGGTCCTTTATCTTTCATCTTTAACATCGTTCTTGCTTGAACAGGTGATGTTTGACTACGAAGTAATAATTCATCTGTAATATAGAACGTATCTTGTGCGTCCCTTGCTGGATGATTCTTAGGTACATTTAACAATTGGAAATTGTGTAAGTCATCTTCTACTTCAGGCCCTGATACGACATCGTAACCCATTGAGATAAATAACTCTTCGACTTCTTCCGTAATCTTGGTTAAAGGATGAACGCCTCCTACTTTCAAATTCGTTGCGGGTAAAGTCGGATCAATCTTATCTTTCTTAAGACGTTCCTCTAATTCTTTCCTGTCCATTTCGGAAATTAACCCATTGATTTTATCGGTTACTTTTCCCTTTAGTTCATTGGCTAGTTTTCCTAATTCTTTTTTTTCATCCACCGATAGGCTTCCCATATCTTTCGTAAGATCCGTAACAAATCCTTTTTTACCTAAATATTTAACTCTTAAGTCATTGGCTTCATTCTTATTTTTGACTTCTTTTAAATCCTTTTCTAAGGCTTCCTCAATTTTTTTAATTTCTTCCTTCATATTTCCTCCTTTTACAAAGAAAAAAACCACGAAAAACATTTCAAGGACGAAATCTTTTCCGCGGTACCACCTTTTCTTTATAGTAAACTATACACTCATTCTTTTTAACGCAAAGTAACGCTTAAAGTTTTCTCTTTAAGAACTCCGAAGACGAATTCCTTATTCCTATTTCTTATCTTTCTTACACCTTTTGAAAGACTCTCTTTAAAGAAGCAAATAAGTACTACTTCTTCATCACTGTTTTTTGATAACAGATTGATTGTAACATAGTTTTTGCTTTTTGTCACTTGTTTTTCGTTATTTTAAAACTTTTTGTTTCATCTTCTCCATACGTTCTTGAATAGGTGCAATTTGAGATGCAAACTCAGGATTTCCCATCCGAAGCAAATTAAGTCGTTCGCTTAAATACGTAAAATCATCCTCAATCGTAGGTTCGCACTTTTTCTTCCCTTCTTTTTCTAGACGAGCAAAATCGGTGTTCTGAAATAAATCTCTTTTCATACAGAAACAAAGAAAGTTATGGATAGACGATTTAGAATAAGGCACATACTTATCATAATTAAAATAAGGAATATCTACAAGAAGTCCCCTTTTAGAAAGTAAAATCTCATCTTTTAAGTTAACATACCAAGTAACGGGAGCAACTTTAAACCACTTTCCATACTTATGCTTATCAATATAACTATTTGCTATCACATAATGTAGGCTACTATATTCATAGGCCCTTAAAAAATCAGGTGAAAATGAAAGTCTTGAAGTAATAGATGCATGTGTGGCGATAGCATTATTGATTGTATAATAGAAATAAGAATCTTTTGCTAAGGTATTGCTTTTAAGTAGATATTCCATCGTTAATTTTTCTAATGCGGATACATTTTGTTGAGGATAATATCCCAACTCGAATTCATAAAGTCCATTTTGATTCAAAGTAGCATTTTTTAAAATCCAGTCAAAGAAAGGGACTTTTAAAACGGGATAGATAACTCCTCTTGAACTTATTAAGTCTTTCTTAGTTATCTCCACCATTTTACCCTGTTCTAGTATTCGTGGAACTTTATGTTCTTCATTTCGTAAAAGAATCGTGTGAAGAGAGGAAACATTGGTTGAAATGTGATTAACAAAATCCGTGTTTTCCAAATCCCTATTTAAATCAAGCCCAGGAAAGTTTAATAGTTGTTCTTCTGTAGGTAAACTTATTTCCATATTTTCTAACATATAGTTCCCTTCTCTTTTTTATTTTTATAAGGGATAATGGGTTTATAATAAATTTTATTCATACTTATTTACCCTTTCTTACTTTTCTTTCGGTAAGAACTTTACACATCTTTTTACCATCTAACATCGTATCTTCTGTAATCTCCTCTTCTTCACAAGAAGATAGATAGTTTAAAAGATCTTTAGGTGGTAATTCTCTTTCTTGAATATAATCTACAAGTGCAGTTTTTTCATTTAATGCACGATATACGGAATAATATGTACCCATTCCTTGCTCCGTACAAGAAGCTATTTTTTCAAGTGTTTCTTTCCAAATAGCTGAGTTCTTTCGAATCACATCACAATCCGTTGCAAAGATGTATGGAAAAGCAGTATCTTTATCAATAATATAGCTTGCTTTATTTAAAAAATAATCATAAGCTTTAGGTTCACTCAAAAAAGATTCTTTAGTAAGAAGGTTGCTAAGATAGATATCTTTTTCATTCTTTTCTGGTATTACTTTCAATATAAGGGAAAGTGCTTTTTTATATCTTTTTACATCTTCTAATAAAGTTTTATTGGTGATAACAGATAAAGCGTTGGTTACAGAAACATTACCCAGTTTTTTAACTTCTTCTAAAACATAACTTTGTAATGTTGGTTTTTCTTGAAGATCTTCATCTATAATTAAATCAGCAATAGTAAGAAGGTTGGGATTTTGTTCATTTATAGAAAGTATGGTATCGATTCCCTTGCTCCATCTTTCTTCATCTAACCTTAAAGTATTATTGGTAGCTACTTTATAGAAAGCAACGCTTTTTTCATCTTTCATTGAAAAATCATATTTTTGAATAATAGTTGTTGCTTCTGTTTTAGAAAGTGGCATCGAAAAATCTAATATTTTTAAAAGGAGATTCGTTCTTTCTATATAACCATTTTTAATGCCAAAGGTTAATCTATTACAAAGGGTTTGATACAAAGCTTCATCTTTGTAATAAAGTGGATTTAGTAGCACCGCTAAAAGATCGTTATAGGCTGGAAAAGTATCAAATGAAGCGGCATTCGTTTTAAAAGTAGTTTCCAATACTTCACAAGCTTTTTTAAAAGAGGATGCGTCTTTTAACAATTCATGTGCTTGAGAAAGGTAAATAAAAGATTTAAATAACTTTTCTTTTTCTACTTTATAACGTGGATTATTTCCTTTTTCATTTTCTTTAAGTACTTGATACGATGTTGTAAACGCTTTTAAAAAGGTGTCAAAATTTTCTTCCTTTTCGAATAGACTTTCGGAAGTAATACGTTCTGCAAGTCCATCAAACAAAATAGCATCGTTCGTTTTGTTTTCTTGAAAAATATTTACCAAAGAAGAAGTATAATCATCGTATTTAAGTAAGTGTTCATTGGTAAAAAGTTTGATTACAAAAGGACTTATACTAGACCCAAATAAGATTTTATGTAATTTGGACCAAACACTTTTATTTTTCTTATTTAATAAATTTTTATTGGTAAATAAGCGAATATAACTTTCTTCCGGTGCGTGAAAAAAGCCGTTTAATAGTTTGATTAGAGTAGCGCTTCCTGCATCTATAACAGGACTTGAAAATAATTTTTTCTTGGCTTGCTCCCCTACTTCATTTAAGCTTCTTAATTTTCCTATAAATTGATAAAGAGCAGCACGATCTATTTCCCTACACTCTCTCATCATTTTTAAAAAAGAACTTATATCTTTAGTACGAACTAGGGAAAGAGCATATTTTAGTAAGTCTTCTTCTTCCTTCGTTAAAGATACTAGATAATGATATAAATCCATATCTAATTTTTTGTTTTCTTTTTCTGCATTTAGTATTTGCATTAATAATTCTTTTTTCATTCTTGGCACTTCCTCGTATAATAGTTTTTGTAAGAAAAAATACATAAATTATTTCTTACAAAAACTATTTTATTTTTTATTCT
>CANQIE010000011.1 GCA_947623935.1 uncultured Bacilli bacterium
AATAAAGTTTACCTTTATTGGTTACTAATTATTTAAATTCGAATATCCATTTCGAATATCCTCTTCAAAATTCACCATCAATATTAATTTTGAAAATGTTTAAGTTTTACAGCATCAAAAAAATCCTCGATTTTAGAGGATTTTACCAAGTTCTTTGCAATACCTTTACAATATCTTCACGAGGTGTATTTTCCCATATGGTTGGAATGTCTGGATCAGGCATTTCGACCGTTGCATCAATTTCTTTAGATTCAAGATAATAGTTTGCCCAATTATATGGGAATCTCCAATCAAAACTAAAGGCATAAAATCTTTTACCTGATTCTGTTTGATTTTTTATTAACTCAAATCCTAAATGGTCTCCGTGATATTTTAACTCTTTCATAACACCGGCAAAATACAATTCATCAATGTAATGAATTTCTACTGAGTCACAATCTTGTAAATCAACATCTTGACCAGTCATGTAATCGAATATTGAAGTTTCTGTGTTTTCTTCACAATTTGCTAAGTAAACATTATATCCCGATTCTTTATGCGTCAAGATAAAAGCTGCTCCTTCTTCTGTTGTAAATTGAATCATATGATTATCGCCATGTTGTGCAATAGTCACTGCTTCTGGTAGCATCTCTTCACTTACATCATAGTGACATTCTGTAAAAACAACAGGTGGTTCAGGAGTTGCCGTAGGTGTTGGTACTGGAGTAGGTGTCGGCGTAGGTTCAGGTGTAGGCTCAACTGTTGGTGTTGGTACTACCGTAGTGGCATTCACTTTAGCACTAGTACAACTAGTTAAACCAAGTCCTGCTATAAGTGTTAAACTCACAATTCCTAACTTTATCTTTTTATTTTTATTTTTATTTTTTATACTGCGATTATGTTCTTTTTTTATTAAATTAAAATTGTTTGAACTAATATTCATACAATCTCCCCCTTAATCGATTGCCTATTATACCACTTTTTACCATAAATGGTTATTTTCTTCCTTATTTGGTAACTTTTTGAACTTATTTGGTTATTTTATACGATATGGATCGTCTAGTGTACCTGTTCCAGATTTATATTGAACATTTTGTTGAAGGTAAATAACTGGACGTACATCACCATAAGTAAAGGCATTAGCAGGAGTTGGAACTCCATTATTAACCATATAAACATGCGAACTAATTCTACTATTTGCAGTCAAAGTCCACCAACCACGACTAAATATACGTGCTAAATAGTTGTAGTTTTGGCAAGTTTGGGCTCCTGGCTTACAAGTACTATCCAAACTTGCATTCATAACATCATACGCTGGAATAAGTCCGATTACTTCATTTTCAAGTACCTTACTACATTCTGCACTACCATCTAATGAAGTGGTGTCGCTATTACGCATACCAATACAAATAGAATGAGAACTGATTTGTTTCTTTTCTTTATCGGTAAAGTTATTGTTATAGAAATTGTTTACCGTAGTACGAATGCGGCTTTTCTCATAGTCGTTAATTCCTTCATTACCATTGGTTTCGTTGTTATAACGATCATCCCAAACATAACGATCAAGTTCATCATCTTGTAATAAAAGCATAATATTTCCATCTTTATCAATTTTAATAATACGCCAATTAACGCCTGCAAAACGAAGAATATTTTGTGGTCTTTCTCCACGATATACATATTCGTTGTTTAATTCATATAAACCACTTTGATCTTGTGTTAAAACGCCTAATTGATCTTTAATATGACTAGTTAATAACTCCGTTTCATAAGCATCTCCACAACTAATGTAAGAAGTATAATAATATTCTCCTCTTACATTTGTAACAGTTGCAGATCCATTACAAGAAGTGTTTTCATCTTTGGTCATATCTATAAATGATTTGATTAGTTCTTCCTGCACTAAAGTAGATGCATCCACCGTTGCTTCTCCTCCATCTTCTTCTGGAAGTAATTCTTTATGAAGGGCATAATATCTTTGTCCAGCTTCAAGTAGTCTTTCTTCCATTTGACTATAAGATAAACTGCGATTTTGTAATAAGAAGAAAACGGCAACAATGATAATTAATAAAACGATTCCCCCTACTACACTTCCTAAGATAATATACATTTTTTTCTTTTTAGAATCCATAAAACATGCCTCATTTCTTCTTTTATTATAGCAAAAAAAAAATATGGTTACAATAACCATATTGATTTTATTAATCTCTACCAGCGTCTGTTGTATTTGTACCCATTGGGTTATTCCAACAATCACTCCAGTTACCAGTACCCTCAACACCTGTACCACTTGTTCCAAACATTCCCATTAGAAGTGAAACAATAGTAGCAACGAAGAATACTGCAACAGCCGCAATAGCACGTTTAATTAATTTACCAGTTGCTGCTTTGATTTCCTTATCATCACTTGATAAAACAGCTTTTCCTAAATCGATAGATCCCATCACAATTAAGATAATTGGGATACCAATTTGAATAATTGGGAAAATACCATTTTTAACAAAAGCAACAATAGGACCAATACCATTACAGTTATCTGCTAAAATTTGAAATAAATCCATTAAAATACCTCCCTTTGTATGAATTTATCATACGTTTTTTTTATTTCTTTGTCAATAACAATTGACAACATTTGTCAATTGTTATTCATTATTTCCACGGAATAAGTTAAAGAGTCCTCCTGCATGACCTCCATCACTTTCGCTTGGAGTTTCCAAAAGTCCTAATTTAGCTAAAAAATCCGTTAAAATCGAATTTTTGATACGTTCATTAAGTGGGGGTAAATTATAAAAGAACTTTGCTTTAGATTCATATTCCAAATCATTAATATCCGTTTGATTTAACATGCTTTGACAAAGAACAATCTTCTTTCCCCTCATTTTCTCAAAAATTCTACGATCCCTTTTCATCAATTTATTGAGTCTGATCGTCGAAGGCGAAAGCAAGTAAATAACATCGGTGCATGCTTCCTCTTGATTCGAGTCATTTAAATCTACCAAAATAATATTTTTATCTTGGTGCTTCATGACCTCAGTTGGAAATTGATCCGCATTCGATGAATACATGTCCTTTTCTTGAAAATATTGAAAATCTCTTTTATTTAATTCGATGGCTGCTACACTTCGACCATGGGATTCAAGTGTTTGCTTTAACATGTAAATAAGTGTAGTAGCACCGGTATGATCGGTTAAATTTTTAACACCTAGGATAACGGTACTATTCATCATGATGATGGTATCTCCCCCACTCATGGTAGGAGATGTCATCATAGCAGGTTGAATTTGACCTAGTTGATGAATATGGGCTACATCACGATAACTATTTGGGTGAGAATACAAATATTGAAGTCCTTCTAGATTGGTTGTGAAGTTATAAAATCCCATTGAAATAAGTTGCGATAAGAACCCATTCGATGTACTATCCGGATCCGTCGGAGGCAATAATAAAATGATCTTATCAACTTCTAACGACATCGACAGTTTTTGGAAATTGGATAGATTTTTATAATCTTTAATTGCTGTAACATCGAGAATCATTTTTCCAAAATAGAAATTTTGAAACATGCTGATTAATTCATCAACATCAAATTGTCCATTAAGCGATTTAATGACATCGATATCGAGCCCAGCGACCACCGCCTGCTGTTCATTCGTTATAATTACGTTCATAAGATCACCCTTTTTATTCTAATAATTGGTTCCTCCGGAATTGTTTAACTCACTATTCGTTCCCGAAGAATAGATTGTTTTTGTTTCACCACGTACGGCAAAGACACGCGATAAAGCAGGTAATAGTTTATCTAAAATCGGAAAACGAATTTGTACGAAAGTCTCTACCGCATAGTGAGACCCTACGTATTGTGCACCCATATTTTGCGTATTATGAGTTCCTTCGATAATTCTTTTTAAGCAATATCCGCCATACTGTTTTTCATAGTCGGTATCGCACCTAAATTCATTCGTATTATATCCTACTTGGTTCAAATACGTTTGAATTTGATTACAAGCATTATCACCATTTACACATCCACCGTATTGTCCACCAGTAAAACCTTCGTTCTTTTCGATAATACTAATAATTTCGTTTTTTACACGGAAAGCTTTGGTATAGTTAACGGTAAACGCTAAATAAGCATTTACAATCAACAAAAAGATAATGATAATTTGGATGCTCATTGCTCCACCAATCGCTTCTCTCATACATTATCACCACTCTCTAATTATTCTAATCAGATACGCATGAACCATCAGCATTTTGATGCATTCCAGTTGGGCAGTTACTAATTCCTTCCCATTGTGCATTAATCGTATTTTGGATTTGTGGCCATAAAATCCAGAAAAATGCAACAATAGCACCAATTGCAATAATGGTAACAACAGTCATATTTAACTCTCCTGTCGCCTCTTTCATTATTTAACACTCCTTTCTATTATTAGTTATAGCACAATTTACTTTATTGTACAACGGCTATTAACAATTACTTTACATTTTTAGAACATCATTAACATTGATACAAGAATAAGAACCATTACGCCTCCACCGGTAGCAACTAGCATGATCATGGTCTGTCCTTCCATGTGATTTAAACGTTCCTTATATTTTTGCTCTCTTGCTTTATTCTGAAGTGAAGAAACGGTTCTTGAGAACATGAGTAAACGTTCTTGTTTTTTCTCTTGTCCACCGATTCCTAAACGATAAAGAAGACGCATCATCCGCATGGAATCACGTACAGGATAAGTATTTGCAAATTCCATGTATGGATCAATGCTAGAATCTCCTGCATCAATTCGATCAATCAATGTTCTAAGTCCTGGTTTAAAAATTTCAGGTGCATCGGCAATCGATTTACCAAGGGCTACTGGAACCGTGTAATGCTGTACCAAAATTTCTAATCCCTTTAAATAGTATGGCAACATTATATCAATATCATGCAAATGTGCCTTATAATATTTTTTTAATTGACTGTAGGAAGATTTAAAAACCAAATAGCCTACACCCAGTGATAATACAATTGTTAAAAGGTTTAAATCCGATAAGAAAATAAACAAGAAAATGGCTGCCGTTACAATTCCATATAAAATACGTTTGTTAAAAAGTTCTCTTGGATTTACTTGTTCTCCGTATCTTGCATATACTAAGAATTCGTAATCATCTTCTTTTAACATTTGGAAATATTGTTCATTATCTTTTATAAATTTTTTTCCATCAATCGTATTGTTATATAAAAGAACAAAGATAATAATCGCTGCTACTATTAGTATTTCCATTATTCAGCACCTACATTCTCGTTATAATATTTTTCTCCTTTAAGAAGAAAATAACTATTAAAAATTAATATGCCATGGAGTAATATTTTCATATACCACAAATCGAGTATTTTTAAATAGGTTTCATTCCCTAATAGGTACTGTACTAACATGACCATTAGATAGAGCATCATACCATATTTTAAGAAGGATTTATGGAAAGTAGCCCGCTCCATGCGATCACGATAAACGCCTTCTACCAACATATCGATATCGAGCTGCATATTTTCTAAAGATTCTCCCGAGTCTTGTGCTCCTTCTTTAGTAATTTGTAAGAACAACTGATGCATGTTTTTAACAATATAGTAATGATAGATGTTATCGAAATATTGAAGCGATTCATCAATGGAACCGTTCTCATAGGCTAGTTCAATCATGTGATTAACATCTCCCAAAACGGGATCTTCCAATACTCCACTTCCTGCTACTCCCTCCAAAGCTTTAACGAAGCTTTGGGTAGTAGCAAACTCCATAATGGTGTTGGTGGTATAAATTTGAATCTGCTCGAAAATAAATTCACTATATACTCTTTTACAACGTAAGAAAGCAAGGTAGGGAATCGTAGCATCGACAACTATGATATAAACAATCGATATTACAATGTTATAGAAATAAAGATACGATACAATTCCTGCAAAAGCGGAGAACATGAGTACTTGCGTGAGGTATTGACGTGCCGTGTACTCTTGTCCTAACTCTTTGGTCTTCTCTCTTACTAATTTAAAGGAATAAGGAGCGAATTTATCGTATACGAGACCTACTTGGTCGACGATAAAACGATAGACATTTTGTCCACGGTAATTACGATAGACGATAACAAAGATAGCAATTAACAGTAAGACAAATAATTCCATGATTTATCACTCCTTTAAATTTCTTCTAATTCTTGAGCTTGTCCTCTTTGAACAGGCACTGTTTGAGTCGTTTTTGCTTCTACGAAAGAGACTCCTTTATTCTTGAGTTCCTCTTCTTTTCTTAATTTTTCCTCTTCTTCTTCCGTTAGGACATTTTCAAATTTGGTATTTAGTTGAATGTTTTGTCCTTGCAAGTATTCCATTAAATGGCTACTTGGATTTCTTTTAATGACTTTTTCACCAATCTTTTGATAAAGGATGCGATGTTGTACTTCATTGTCATCATCGACATAGAATTCGCACACTTCATCAATTTCACGATGAAACTTTTGATATTTTTGACTATAGTACGCCTTGATGTGTACGCCTAACTGAATATATCGATAAATCGTTTTTAAGAATTGATCGACATCGACTTCCGTCTCCATAAGACTGTACATACGGAAAGGTATAGCACTTGCTTTATCGGAGTGAATCGTCGATAAAATATTGTGTCCTGAAGATATCGAGTTACGAACCGCACTTACGGCTTCGGCACTACGAACCTCAGATAGTAAAATCCATTTTGGGTTTTGTCGCATACATGTAACCAACACTTCACTATAGGAAGCAATGTTATTGGTCTTCATCGCCACAATATCCCTTTGAGGGAAAATACGATCCAAGTGTAACTCTAATGTATCCTCAATCGTTATTAATTTTTCATTGGTCTTGGTATGAGCTGCTAAATATTTAACAAACTCGGTTTTACCAGAACCCGTTTCTCCACAAACAATGATATTGCAATGTCCTTCGACACATTTAATCAAAAAGTCGTGGATATCTTTGGTAACATAATCTTCTTTTAAAAGATTTTCTTCTTTCAACCTGATTTTAGCAGGTGTTTTACGTATAACTAACGCAACCCCATTCGTCGCAATTGAATCGTGTACAAAGTTAAGACGAAGTTCGGTACTCTCTGCATCTAGAAAGGGACTTGCCATATTGAAGGTTTTTCCCATGACGTTAGAACACTGAAAGGCAAGTTTTTCGACTAGTGCATTATTAATAGCTGGATTTTCTACTCGAACCGATCCTTGTGTTAAGGAGCGAATCCAAATCTGTCCACCATTATCATA
The DNA here is from genome assembly GCA_947623935.1 of uncultured Bacilli bacterium. Taxonomy (GTDB): domain Bacteria; phylum Bacillota_I; class Bacilli_A; order RF39; family UBA660; genus Faecenecus. The sequence continues at coordinate 7,258 of CANQIE010000011.1, forward strand.
AGAAATATCGGTTATATCGTCGTTGTCAATGTACGTTTGAAAGGGCCCAAAGTCTATTTGCTCAAATACATTATCATTCATAGTGAGCCCCCTTTTCTATTGTATTGCACCACTACCTGACATATCTTCGGTCCAATAAGTTACATTGTTAATCCAATCTCTTAATTCTTCACTACTGATGCGTACTTCACCTGGTTGTTCTTTTAAGGATTCTCTGGTTGGTACTGGTAAAAGTGTTGCATCATACGTTCTTAGATACATCGTCTTTCTTAATAAGATATGATATTCTTCTGGAACGGCAAAGATCATCATCGCAGGTGTACGTTCTTCTTCAACATTATCGAAAACATTTTGTCCATTTCCATCAAGAACGGCTAAAACTTTTACATTTTCAATAAGTTTTCCAACCATAATGGTATCTTTTTGATTGGCTACATTTTCATCTAAGTTATTGATGGCTTTTAAGTAGATATCAACATAGTTCCCAGGAATAATTTGGTTACCATAAGATAACGTCATATTCAAGGTCATATTGACAAGTACATAACCATCTGGATAATCTTCACGGATTAAAGAATCCGGTAAAGCCGATTTTTCTACGACCGCTCTTCTATAAAACAGGCTTCCTGCTGGAATCACAGAATCGAAGTTACTATATTTGTTAACCACTTCACTTGCAGTTAGATAAATACTACTGTTTTGAACCATCGAACGAGGAATTTGCATCATACCAATCATATCCGATGTGATTTGTGTCTTTGGATTAATGGTCACGGTAGCATAAGGTACTGAAATAGGCGTAATCGCTTGATTAACACGCATATTGTATCCAATATAAAGGACTAATACGCCTAGAAGAACACCTACTACTGTAACGGTATTTCGATTTGATAAAAACTTTTTTATTCCTGTAATTAAGTTACTCATCTTTATCCCTTCCTTCCCTATTCTAGTTCATCTTGAATATCTTGTACTCTTCTGTCTTCTTCGTATTTGGTTTCAAGTATAGCATCGATTTGATTTTTAATTTGGAAACTTTCTCCTGCAAATACAACGGAAGTAGAAGATCCTACTTTAACACTCACTTTTGGAGGCGTCTCATTGATATCGTAAATACGAATGTCATAGTTACGATCATTATTAACATTTTCAGCAAAGCGACGAACGAAACTTTCTACAAATTTTTCTTTGTCCATTCGAATTTCGCCACCCGATACTTGATAAAATCCATAATCGACAGCATCGAGCATGGCTGCTTCCGTCGTATCCTTTAGTAAATAGTAATCCAGTTCGTTTCCTGAGGAGTAGTTTTGAATAATGTTGACCATTCCTAGGGTAAAAACACCTAGCAAAATGATTCCGGTTAATAAAATACCTTTACTCATTATTGATTTCCTCCTCTCATATCAACGTATTTACGTTCACATACATTTCCTTTTTGATTGTTACATCCCACCATGCCTCGTTTTTTCAATTCCATATAGTAACTACTCGTTCCATTTAAATCGTAATCACTATTGGCTCCACCATTTAGGAACTTACTTTGACATACATTGATTCCTAATTTAGTATCATTATAACAATACATATCATAATCTAAGTATTCACCATTATGTTCACGATTGTATTGACGAATTGCATTGATGTTTTGTTTGGTTAAGACAATTTCGTAATCAAGTTCATCAGATGGATCATTTTCTTGATTACTTGTTTCATAAATCGTGTTCCCCTTTTGAATGATTTCTAATCTCGTTTCATCTGGCATGATGTTATAACGTAAGCTATTTGCTGACGTCGTCCAGTTCCATCTTGGGTTACGTCCAATTTCTTGTTGTTCTTCTAAGAATGGTTGATTTAAGTTAATAGGACGATAAATATAACTTAATCCACAAGTATTGATACAGTTTTGTTCATTTGGTCCACAAGCGGTACATCCTGGATCTAAGTAAATACCCGTATTATCTTTAATTCCATAAAAGCAATGTAAATCAATGTTGGACCATTGTCCCCAAGAGCCAAGATTAGCAAAATTGAAATAAATATTTTGAGAAATCCCTTGCTCTTCAAAATCTCCATTGATAAGAGCATCTTTATTATCCCAACCAATTACACTAGGCCAACGTTCCAATAAATTTACGCCTTTTGCATTGATATTGGTGTAGAATTTATTTCCTCCATCGTAATAATATTTAGCCAAATCTGGATTGCCAACAAATTGTTTTTTACCATATCGAATATCTCCTACATCAACTTGTGATACATAAGCTTGGTCTAGATTTAAAGTGTATTCTCTTTCTGATGTATATTTAGTAATCGTAAATGATCTAGATTTACCTCCACTTGATCCACCAATAGTATAAGAATAAGAGCCTGCTTCTTCTAAACTATACTCTAAGTTATTATTTTCAGGATAAGTCTTTTTATCTACTTTCACTTCTTTATCCGTAGCGTTCTTATAGGTAATTACATTTTGAGTATGTGAATCAACAATAGCGGCTGTAAAGACTTCTTTTCCAATAGATCCTCCAGTATATTGTTTAATGGCTTCTTGTACTTTCAAATATTCATTATAACTGTCATCAACTTCTTTATTATAATCTGCCACCGGGTCCATTGAACAATCAGGTCCACTAACCCTAACTTCATAACATGCAGTTCCATTGCAGCCAGTTATATAGCTAAAGTCAACGCCATGATCAGTAACACAAATCTCATTCTCGCAAGTCCAAGTAATAACGTTACAAGAGGTTATAGGGTTCCCTTTAGGAGTAGTACCACAGTTTTCACTCAAATAAGTTTTAGCAGAAACATTGCCTAAAATGGTTGTATTGTTTTTGTCTAGATAAGTAGTCGTACGATATAAATCTATACTTATATTATTAGCGCTAGAAATAGCGTCAGAATTTATTTGATTTTGATAAATAGAAGCATAGCATTGATCGATACAACTCTGCGAATAAGCTCCGTTATCACAAGAAGCTACACAGCGATCAAATAATTCATTTGGTCCTGCACATGGCTCTCCGCTGTGATCAAATGGTCCTCCATAGCATTCTACTCCATATTTACATAGAGAAAGCATTTTTGGTCTTTTTCGTTCAACCGGTTCGCAAGTACGGGTCATTGTAATAACTGGTGTATAACTGAATCCTTCTCCAGCTCTTAAGGCTTTTGGTTCCTCATAAGTAATAACCAATTTTTCCGTACATCGAGCACCCCAATAGGAACCTCCAACACCTTCCAGAAAATGTGTATATTCTTGTGCAGATTCATGATAACTAGATCCTTCTTTAGTATTTATATTAGAGTTGTACTCATCACCAAAGTAACACTGTAGACTATCTGTTACAGGGGTTTTAGAGGATAGACCATCAATAAGTTTTCCAGCCCTATCAATATCTTCTTGTATAACAGCATCTGTATAATCTTTAATCAATGAATAGTCTATTTTTTCGTCAAAGCATTCATTGACATATTGTTCAGCAATACTTTTATTAACATTATTTTTAATAGAACTGGCAAAATCAGAGCATATTTTTCTTTCACGAATTGGATTAGGTACCCATGAACTAGCAACTCCTGTAATATAACCTACATAGGCACCGTCACATGGATTATCAGAACCACCATCAAAATAAAAAGCTACAGCATACTGAGCACCAGGATTTGCATAAAAAGAGAATGTTCCGTTACTTCCTGAAAGCCAATGATTATCTTCTACTTTCAGCCCATAAGAAGTGCACTCATTTCCTTGGTAACTTAAACATACTTCTGAATAGATCATATTTCCCTTGCTTGATTTTTCTCCATTAGCAAGCCCAACACGATATCCTTTGGCATCTGTAATAGTGATTTTCCATTGGTTAAGTTTAGGATCCCAATTCTGATGAAAATGTTCTTGCGAATTTAAGTCATCGACCGAAACCAAATTATCAAAATCGTGTTTCAAAGGACATATTGCAGAAAGATACTCACTTGCTCCTATTGCACCAGAAGTAATTATACAACTTTTTCCCATAGCATTTTTTTTAAATTGCGTTGATCCTGTTTGACAAGAGTTTGTCGAACGATCAAATAAACAATTATTTTCAAGGTCGATTGAGGTAACCGAGGCAGGGTTAACATCTTCTCCTATATCGTATAGTTGATACATACTTCCTGATACACAAATGATCTTATCACTTTCCGTACTGTAAAATATTTGTCCTGAATCATCCTTTGTTTCACCTAAAACATTAAACGGAAAGACTAAAACTAATAGAAAAAAAAGTAACAGGATATGCGAATATTTTGTTATTTTATTCATTATAGAGACCTCCTATCTTACTTGATTATATCATAGTTTGCTGTTTTTTCAACCTTGTAACCATCAATTTTTTCATTTTCGCGTATCTTTCGTGCATCCACTCTAAATTGTTTTTTACCGTTTAAACCAAAAAACCTCGTGCATGTAATTAAGGAAAGTAATTCATCGTTTTCATCAACCGATACACTATAGTTATACAAACTGTTTTCCTTAGCGTTTCTAATGTATTCTAAAGTTTCGCTAGAAGACTCAGTAACTTTTCCTTTTTCTTCATCTCCTACAAACCCTATTGCATAAATAAGATAAATATCATCTTGATTATCATGTGAATATTGTATATATAAATTATTTTTAGCAAAGTCTTCATAAACAAATGACATTAAGGATTCAAAGCGTATTAAAGAATCATCGTTTATTAATGGTTGATTTGATATATTTCTGATATTGTGTCCATATATTACTAAACGATTTTCCCCTTCGGCAGGGCGATGTTCTACCCAAGTATAGTCGGTATCACCTTTCATAGCCTGCCATGATTCATAAATAACTGGATAGTCAATATTGGTTCCTTGAACACGAATCCATCCAACAGCTGGAGCATTTTCCACCATAGTATTTTTTATTTGTGAAGAGCGAGGCTCTATATTAAAAGGAGTAAAAGAAACTTCTTTTTTTCCAAACGTTCCCCAAATCATCATGAAAACTAGAATAGCAGCAAAAACAACAAGTGCGTAACCATAAATTTTAAAATTATTTTTTTTCTTCATTTTTTCACCTCTTATTAGAAAATACACTTTTTTAATACATTTTTATTGTTTTATAAAATAAGGATCCCAAAAAGTTCCTTTTCCCCCTGCCAAACGTGCATCCTTATTTATAAAAGCAACTATCTTAAAAGAATTCAAAGGAAAAATCTCTCCTAGTACATTGAAGGTATGTCCATTGGTTGTATTTGTCATTAAGAAATAACCGTTTTGATTTACAACATCCATCAAATAATAATTAGTTCCTATCAGCATATTATTACTATTGACCCCTGAAAACAAATCATAACTATTAGGAATAGCAAAAGTAGCATGGAAAGTATCGGTAGTACATTCATTATATTTCTTAGTATCATCAAAGTAAGAACGGGTAAATTCATGTTCTATCAAAAGATCATCATTTAAATAATTTCCAATTTCATAATTTAATTTGTAACCAAGATTACCTTCTTTCGTAGGATCAAACAGCAAGATTTCATCCATCTTATCATAGCCTGCTTTTAACTCTAACGCAGTAGTACTATTTTTAATTGTTCCTGCACTGATGACCTTAATGTTTTTCTCTTCATCAAAACCGATGATTCGGAAGTATTGTCCAGAGTAATTAAGATATTCCCCAATATAGCGATCCGATAATTTATCATTATCTTTTCCGTAAGTATAATCGTTTAATTTATAAGGATCACTTGCTGTACCGTTGCCATCAATAACAAAACTGTTTTCTGTCTTTAGGTTAATTACCGGTCTAACTCCCCCTAGTTCTTGATTATCACGCATAATAACACGTTCCTTTGATGAAGGATAAAATAAATATCCACTCTCTTCATTTTTATGATCTAATAGCCAGAAAGAAGTGTTAACACTAAAATAAGTTCTATTATTTGAATCATAGGTATCTAAAAATTCTTTGACAGAGAGTAAGCCAACAGGTAAACCATTAGAATAAGTTTCGCATGTCTGATTTATTTTAGAAAGATTCTCCAGTGGGGATTCACACCATGTACTTTGCTGACTAATGTACGTATCTGCATTATGAAGCAAAGAATAAAAATAATCATTTAGCCAATGAGCAATATTTGATTGTTCAAAACTTTCTCCATCTTGACGGTATATTAAATTAGCAGCATTATCATCTAAAATCAATTTTAGTGTTCCATCTTCATTAACTTTGACAATTCGCCAAAGCATTCCGGAAAAAAGAAGATAATTAGAAGCATTGGCTCCTTTATAGATATTGGATGAGTCCGTTTGAGCAATCACTTCATCTTTGATATTACGAATAACTTGAACTTCTCTTGTTACATCGCTTCGATTATGCATTTTATCATAAGCAGTATAACGAACAGTATAAGAACCTATTTTTTTAGTATTAACATTCGAAGTATCACTGAGAACTTCTTCTACCGGTAATTCTTGGTCAACATCGTCAAAAACTTTTTCTATTCCAGGGTCTTGATATTCACCTCCCACCGTTACATAATAAGGATTATCTCCATTCAAGGTAATTGTAGGTCCCTCATGATCCACGTTAGATTGATATTTTCCACAGGATAAGTAAGTGTAGTAACGATACTCTTCTCCTTCTTTAAATACCCTCACCCATGAATCAAGTGAACAAATGTCATTTTCTTTAGGAATCATTAACTTCTCGATCCGTTCTAAATCGTTTAATTCCTTTAAAGTAACCGAGGTCATTTCGCCTTCCTTTTTAGGAAGTCTCGAGGGATACTGAAAGTAGTAATATTCAGCCGCTTCTTGGAACTTCTTTTCTTCTTGTCTAAAAAGGAAATATCCTTCAACAAAAAGAGTATAAACCAAATACAAAAGAAGAAGACTTGCACCTAAAATGGCTAGAATTAAAGCTAATCTTTTTTTCTTTTTAACTTCCACTGGTTGCATTTTCATTTCCTCCTTTTAAATAATATTCATACGTTCTATCACGAACAACAAACTTAAACGCCACATCGGTTGCATTCATAACTTCTTTAGGTACTAACAAGTAAACGTATTTCCCTTTCCAATCCCTCGATAGCGGTAAAGAAAGGGTTGCTTCTTTTTGTACCTGATCGATGGTATACCTAAGTTTTGCTTGTTTTGCTAAGAAACCGCTTAAGGCTAACCCTGTTGTATCTTCACTAAAATTAAGTCGTAAGATGCTTTTATTTCCGCTATAGTTTGAAGCCTTCATTTTACCCTCATAAACTTTGCAATCCCATACATAACAGCTGGTGTATAAGTAAGGAGTTTCTTCCATTACTTGATAATTGTAAAAAGCAAGCGTTTTTTTAGTCGTATCGTAGAACTCTAAATCCATCGATGTATTGAGGTAAGCTAAAGAGGTTTCAGTAGAAGAAGAAAGATCCGTTAAATCAGTATGAATAAGGCGAAGTTTTAAATCATTTGATCCTCTTATCTCTTGATAGTAAAGCGTATACTTAGAACCAAAATCGATGGGTTTTATTTCATAGATTAACAACATGGAATTGGTAACACCTGGAGCAAGAGTTTGATTTTGATAGCCTTTTCCTAAATCCGTAAAATATTGGTCATGACTTTGAATAGGTACATAGTAATTATGGTTTGCTGTAATGATAAATTTTTTAGTATCCATTGTAAGATTTTGATTGGTTATATTTTTTACAGATAAATCGAGAATAATGTATTTTCTTCCTTCTTGATTAATCACATTTCCCGCATAGTCCTTATTGGTAAGATACATTTTATTAATCTTTAATTCATAAGAATTGGCACGAAAAGTTTGTCCCATCTTATAAGTTCTATTCTCCACAAAAATCTGTTGGTATAGAAAGTAACTCCCCCCTAAGAAAAGAACTGAGACAATCGTAAGGCAAATACCTTGATGTTCTTGAATAACGTATTTGACTCGACGGAACCGGTTTTTAACTATTCTTTTAACTTGATAAGGGTCCAGTCCTACCGACACTTCGACTTCTTCTCTATCTTCTTCATTAATATCTAAGTACTCTTCGTCTTCTCTAAATCCAAACTTTTTTAAATCGAGTCCTAAGAAACGAATCAGCAAAATTACTAAAATCGCATATTGTGGAATACTCACAATAAACAAGAAATCTCGTATTAGTAATGTTTGTTGTAAATTAATTGCATCGAATCCAATATGGTCAAAATAAGATCCTGCATAAATAAACGTGATCATTACAAGGAAATATTCTAATAAGATAAGTCCATAGACCACGACTGGTTTCTTTTTATAATAAAGTAAGAAAATTAAAATAAGACAAATGGCGAAAATGGCTACAATACAAGCAAAAAACAAAAAAGAAGTATATTCAGACATCGGAGTAGCAATCGGGTTATAGTATTTTGTATCCAAATAATTCCTTACCATATCTTGGAAGGCTAAATTTCGAAAAAGCACATAAGTAGAAAGAAGGAATAGAAGAAAATTGATTTTTTGGAAATGCTTTATTAGAAAAGCATAGGGTTTTCTAAAAATCATACACTGCTACCCTCCTATTCTAGATACTATAATAAGTATAACGCAAATGGTATAAAAAAGAAAGGTTTTTTTATGAAAGAGATTTGCCAATTTCTTTAATCGATGCTATAATGACTTTAGTCAAGGAGGAAAAACAATGAAAAAGATATTTGCTTGTATTACGATACTTCTTGCAAGTCTTTGTCTTACCGGATGTGGTGGAAGTAAATACATTCAAGAAATAGACTTAAAAACATTGAATGAAAAAGTAGAAAATAAGGAGTCTTTTGTGTTAGAAGTCATGCGTACTTCTTGCTCCGCTTGTCAAGATTTTGCTCCCAAATTAGAAGAGGTTACTTCGAATTATGAAGTAACGGTTTACCAAATTAATACGGAGCATCTTTCCGAAGAAGATTTTAATGCTTTTAAAGACGCTTATAGTGTAAGTTCTACTCCTACTATTGTCTTCTTTACGGAAGGACAAGAATTGACGGTAGGTACCCGTATTGTTGGAAGTGTTAGCAAAGACAAACTTATTTCACAATTAAAATTCATGGGTTATATCCAAGAATAAAGTAAAGAAAAGCCTCTAGAAATCCTAGAGGTTTTAGTTTGTATAAATGTTTATTTCGTTTCCTTATTTTTAATTCTATTATATTCTTTAAAGACTGCAAGCATTTCACCTACTATCACTTCGTTGATCGGATTATCAGGAATGCTATCGATTAATACTTGTTCTACCTTGTCTAGTGGAATTGTTTTTGCAACATAATTTCCTTCTTTTTCCCAATCGTCCAAATGCGCTTGATTCATATCAAACTTAGCATCGGTTTTAACAATATAGTAATAGAGTTCATTTTGCCTATTTTTACCCGTGCCACGATAATTCTTACTATAATAAGTAATCTTTACAAAAGGCTCCATTTCAGCATCCTTAATTTCAATTCCAGTCTCTTCTTTGATTTCTCTTAGTAAGCAGTCTGTTAAAGATTCGCCTTTTTCCAAATGTCCTCCTGGAAATTGATATGTTTTATGCGAATAACCTAACGTAATTTCATTATGGTGATTAATAATAAGGCCTTTGGTACGAACTACCACTTCATCAATATCTTCTTTTGTCAGATGATCGTCGTTATAAAAAATTTCTTTCATTTTATTTCCCTACTTTCTCTTCTTTCATTTTAACATATTATTCTTTTTTAGAAAGTATTTTAGGATAAATAACATAATTTAACATTTTTTTAAAAGTTCGTGATAAAATTAAAATAGGTGGTAATCATGAACAAGAAAAAAAGAAAAGTTAAAAAAGGTTGGATGGTACTGCTTATCTTTATTCTTCTTTTAGGAGGAGTCTTATGGATAAGTACGAATAGAAAAGGTCCCGAAGAAACTAAGTTTGAAGAAAAAGTGCCTAATGAATCAAATGAGTCTTTTGATAACGAAACCAAGCAAAAGTTAGAGAAACTGGATAACATTCAAGAGAAAATTAATTATTTCCACATGGACTATATTGATCGATATATTTCCTATCATGAAAAAAATCCGAATCTATCTATGGAAGATGTTATAACAAGAGTCAATATTGGTCTTGATCAAGACTACTATACCCATACCAAAGAGAGTCCTTATTTAAACCAAGTCTATATCTTAAGTAATAAATACATCACTCTATCCGATTATGTTCCAGAAAATTTAGAAAAGGTCTCTTCTTCTTGTAGCACAGGAACCAGATATCTAGTAAGAGAAGCACGACTTGCTTTTGAAGAAATGTGTGCGGATGCGAAAAAAGAAGGCTATACCATCAATGCGATGTCTACTTATCGTAGTTATGAATATCAAGTAGGACTTTACCAACGTTATGTCGATCAAGATGGCGTAGAAAAGGCTGATACTTATTCTGCTCGTCCTGGTTTTTCAGAACATCAAACAGGGCTTGTTGCCGATGTGGATAACCGAAAGACCGCTTATACTAGTTTTGATACAACGAAAGAATATACCTGGATGCAAAATAATGCTTATAAATATGGATTTATTTTGCGTTACCCCAAAGGGAAAGAAGATATTACAGGATACACTTATGAATCTTGGCATTACCGGTATGTAGGAAAAGAAATTGCTTCTTACATTCAAGAAAACCACATTACCTTTGATGAATACTATGTAAGGTTTATCGAAGGCAAAAAATAAAAGCGCCTCGTACGCTTTTTTATTTTTATTAATTAATGGTATTTATCAAGAAAATTACTTATTTCTTCAAAGAGATTGGTCTCTTTATTCACTTGAATCGTATTAATATTGATTTTTTTAGCACCCTCTATATTTTTGACATTATCATCCAAAAACAATAATTCATTCGGTAAAAGATGAAATTTATTCAATATATGATTATAAAAATCACCATCCGGTTTTATCTTATGTATTTCAGCAGAAATTAAGACATCATCCAAATCCTCAACACCAAATGCTTCTCCAATAAAGTTCCTTATAAAAGAAACATGATTCGTTGCAATAATGATTTTTACATTTGGGTATTTTTGTTTGATTTCATGAAACAAATATGGATCTTTAACGGCATATAGTTTATCTATTAATTCTTCTGTTGTTCGCATAATGATAGCATCTTTAGAAATAAATTTGCGAGCCTCCATCAAATAATCTGAGTCATTTATATTATCTCCAAACATACGCTCTAACCGTTCTTCTTCGGCAGTCATTAATATATCTTTTTCTGTAACTAAAACCCCTACTAAATCAAAAGCAATTACTTTAATCATAAATGACCTCCATTATTTTAATTAATTTCATAATATTCTTCGATGGAAAGGGATGAAGGAATTTTACCATATAATGTAAATAAAGTATCGCCCTCTTTTACTTCTTCTCCTACTATTTTATTTAAATAAATTCCAGCTCCTGGGTCGATTTCTTCTTCTAAAGACATTCTACCTGCGCCCAAGGAAAGAGCAAGTTCCCCTATTTTATATGCATGTACTTTGGTGACTTTTCCAGTCGTAGGTGATTTTATCACTTGAACATTTTCACTTAATGAAAGATCGGTTAGTAATCCTCCTTGACTTTGAATGAAGGTGACAAATTGTTGATAAGCCTTTCCATTTTGAAGACTCGCGGCTACTTGTTCTTTTGCTTCATCATAAGGAATCTTTTTCCCCATCGAGACCATATGAGAAGCAATTTGAATACATAACTCAGCTAAAGTAGAATGAACATTTCCTTTTAATACCTCCATAGCTTCTAGAACTTCGATGCGGTTTCCAATCGCACGTCCTAAAGGCGTATCCATAGGGGTAATTAATGTTTGCACTTCACGGTTATAGAAAGAAGCCACCCTTTTCATTAAGTCGGAAAGTTTAAGTGCATCTTCCATTGTTTTTACGAGTGCCCCTTCTCCTACTTTGATATCAATTAGTATCTGGTTGGCACCTCCTGCTATTTTTTTAGATAAAATAGAAGAGACAATCAAAGGAAGGGATTCTGTAGTTCCGGTAACATCCCTCAATTTATAAATCTTTTGATCCATTGGTACTAAGTCTTCGGTTTGAGAAGTAACTGCAAAAAGATTCTTTTGAAGTAATGTTAAAAATTCCTCTTTCGATAACGCTGTACGAAAACCTGGAATACTTTCCAATTTATCGATGGTACCTCCCGTGATGCCTAAACCTCTTCCACTCATTTTAGGCACTACGACACCTAAAGAAGATACGATAGGGCCTATAATAAGAGTCGTTTTATCGCCGATTCCACCGGTCGAATGTTTATCTACTTTGGGATATAGTATAGTCGATAAATCAAGGGTATTTCCACTTTTAATAAAAATATCCGTCAAATGATAAGTCTCTTCTAAAGTCATTCCTGTAAAACAAATAGCCATTAGTAAAGCACTCATCTGGTAACTAGGTACTTCTTCTTTTAAATAACCATTAAAAGCAAAAGAAAGTTCTTCCTTAGAAAGCACCTCTCCTCTTTTTTTCTTAGCAATAATTTCTTTCATATTCATAAACGTCATCCTCTATTTTCATTATATAGAGTTTCTTTTCAAAATGCAAATTTATATGAGAAAAAAAGAGCATGCGAAAAAAGTTTTGCAAAGCTCTATTTTTAGCAAAAATAACGATTCTAAAAAGATTAAAGCTTTTTAGCAATCAAATCGACATAACGTTTTGGATCCTTAACGATTTTCTCATGAAGAGGTACATTCTTACGTAGTTCTAAAATAAAGTCGATCTCTTCTCTTGCCATGGTGACTCCATAACCAGACTTATCCTCTGTAACAGCAAAATCATCTCTTCCTAGAAAATAACCATAATCTACGTTTAGTACGGTTGCAATATCGATCATGGTATCCATGGTCGGAGTTCTTCTTCCTTTTTCATAGCAGCAAATACTCACCTTGGTGACTCCAACAAGATCTCCTAACTGTTGTTGAGTAAGTCCTTTTTGGATCCGTAATTCCTTTAATCTAGTTCCAAACATTAACATAAAAACCACTCCATTTGTTAGTTTGCAACTTCATTATAGAAAAATACTTTAAAAATGACGTCAAAGTTAACTAGAAAGAAACAAAAAAACAGAGTTTTTTTCAGACTGTAGACAAACCCCTAGATTTTTCTAAGGGTTTTCTTATGCATATTTTTTTTGAAACCATATTTTTGTATTTTTAATAAATTTTGTTAATTTTTCAAAAATTTCTGTTATATTCTTAGCTCCTTTCGGTTTATTTGATTTCCTAATTGCTATTATTTTCATATTTTGGGCAGCACAAATAAGCCATGTATAATTTTGATTCTTTTTAACTCCTTTATACATGGCATATCTATATCCATGATTGTTTTTTGAATCTGCAAAACTTCTTTCTACTTTTTGACATCTATTCGCATATAATTCTTTTCCTTCTTTAGATAACCTGTTTATTCTCATTTCTTCTTTTAATTCTTCTTTTATATGTCTTCTCATTTTTGTACTTTTATCTATGTTTGCATAAAGTTTATATCCTTGTTTATCAATATGCTTAGTATATTCTAGTACTTCTCCTGTCTCTTTCTCTATGTAAATATCTAATTCCTTGTTGTATTCATATTTACTCTTTTCAATTCTTGATTCTTTTGTCCCATATCTTCTATATCCAATTACTCCTAATATTTGATTGTCATGATAATATTTCCTTATTTCCAATGTATCATATCCTGAATCTACCGCACATTTCTTTATTTTAAATTCATATTTATTTTTTATATATTCCATTCTTTCTATATAAGGAACCGAGTCATGCACATTTCCTTTCGTTATATAACAATCTACTATTATGTTACATTTATGATCTACCGTTCTATGGTCTAGATACATAAATCCTTTTTCTTTGTTATCTCTATGATAATATCCACTTTCTTTATCTGTTGTACTCTCTTTTATATGTTTCTTTTCTATTTCTTCTTTATATTCAAATGGTTTCTCTCCATTTTTTATTCTCTCTTCATTAATTTCTTCTTCTAGCCATCTTTTTCTTGTCTTTACTACTTCTTCTGTTTTATCTTCATATTTATTTTTATTTGCATTTGCTTTTTTATGAGTCGAATCGGTATAAAAGGTTGTTCCATCTATTAATTTATTCTTTATAGCTTGTTTTACTATATTTGTAAATATATCTTCAAATATCGTAGACTCTTTGAATCTTCTTTCATAGTTTTTACTAAATGTTGAAAAATGAGGTGTTTCTTTTCCAAATGGTATCCCTAAAAACCATCTATATTCTGCATCCACTTTTATCTTCTTGCACGTTTGTCTCATCGATTTTATTCCTTCGATGGTTTGTATAAATACCATTTTAAATAATACCACTGGATCTATACTTGGTCTTCCATTGTTTTCACTATATTTATCTTTTACTAAGTCATAAATAAAAGTGAAATTCACATGCTTATCTATCTTTCGGAATATACTATCTTCTGGAACTAGTTCTTCCATAGTAGTCATTAAGATTTCACTTTGTATTTCTTTATTTATTGTTATCATTTCTTCACTTCCTATTCCCGACATCTTTATTATATCATTTTTCCATTATAAAAGCGAGTCATGATAACTTATTTGTCGAGAATAAGTGGACTCGCAATTTAATTATAATACTTTTTTTCTAAAATAAAAAGACTATTAACAAATTTTACTTTGTCAACAGTCTGAAAAAAACAGAGTTTTTTTTACTCTGTCTTCATTTTGGCCTCTCTTGAGGTCAAAAAAGATACTTTTTCGGCAATGAGATCGGTCAAATATTTTTTTTCGTTCTCTTGGGTGATGACGCGTGATTGGAGTCTTCCACGAATACCGATGATGTCGCCTTTTTTACAGTATTCCGCCGTGTTGGTTGCCACGACATCCCATAAAATGCAATCGATAAAATCTGTATCGTATTCTCCGTTCATGTTTTTATAGCCGCGTGGCACGGCTAAAGTGATATAGGTCATTTTCTTTCCTTGATCCGTATCCCGTAGTTCAGGATTACGAACTAAGCGACCCACCAAAACCACATTATTGAGCATTTTTCCCTCCTTTCTAAGGCCACTATAACAAAGAAAAAACGGGATTGCAAATCGCACTTTTTGAGTTTTTGGGCGCTAAAGTAGGGACAAAAAAAGAATTCGCCTAAGGCGAAAATTCTTTTTTCAGCTGTTTTCAAGTTTGAATTTTTAAAAAGTAAGGTTTTATAAATTTTTTTTCAAAAGTTGATTTAACTCCACTGCATACTCCATTGGTAGAGCTTCTCTAAACTCTTCTAGGAATCCTAAGACGATTAATTCTTCGGCACGGTTACGGTCAATTCCTCTGCTCATCAAATAGAACAAGTTCTCATCACTAATCTTAGAAACAGTTGCTTCATGGTTGATGGAAGAAGTGGTGTTTTCACATTTATTGACTGGAACCGTATCGCTTTTGGAATCTTTATCTAAAATTAAGGTATCACATTTAACTAAAGCTTCACTTTCACTCGAGGAAGGTTTGATATCGACTTTTCCCCTATAGGTAGCAACCCCTCCACGACCCGCAATACTTTTAGAGATAATTTTACTCTTCGTATGACGTCCTAAATGAATCATCCTGGCACCAGTATCTTGGTTTTGATTGGCGGTTGCAGCACTTATAGTGATACAAGTCCCCTTAGCATAATCTCCTTTTAAAATACAACAAGGATATTTCATTGTTACAAAGGAACCAATATTACCATCGATCCATTCCATGGTGCCATTTTCTTCAACGAGTGCTCTCTTTGTTACTAAGTTATAAACATTATGAGCCCAGTTTTGAATGGTGGTATATCTACATTTACTATTTTTTCCTACATAAATTTCAACCACCGCGGCATGAAGACTTGCTTCACTATAACTAGGTGCTGTACAACCTTCGATATAATGTAGTTCACTATCATGGTCTACGATAATTAAGGTGCGTTCGAACTGTCCCATATTACGACTAGCAATACGGAAATAGCTTTGTAGAGGTCGATCCAGTTTCGTATGAGGAGGAATGTAGATAAAACTGCCTCCTGAGAAAACAGCTCCATTTAAAGCCGCAAACTTGTTTTCATGATTGGAGACAATGGTACCAAAGTATTTTCTTACTAAATCTGGATACCTCTTCATGGCGTCTTCAATCGAGGTAAAAATAATGTCCTTCTTTTTTAACTCTTCAATCATATTGTGATAGATGACTTCACTTTCGTACTGCACGCCCATGCCATCCATATGATTTTCGCTTTCCAAAACGCCTAAATCTGTTAATTCACTGCGCACTCTTTTATCAATCCGATCCCAACTATCTTCGATTCGCTTTTCTTCGTCCTGTTTATAATAGATAATAGAGTCAAAATCAAGGTGAATCTTAGGTCCAAAAGAAGGCATCTCTAAGGAAGTAAACGCTTGGTATGATTTCGTTCTAAAATCTTTTACCCAAGTATCTTCCTTTTTTTGAGACGAAATTTGTAAAACATGTTCTAAAGAAAGTCCTTTTACTTCCATTTGGACACCTCCTTTTCTATTTATTAAATAAATCTTTATTTTCTAATATTTGATGAATGGCTCTAAATGGTAAAAGAGCACATTTTTTACGGTTCGGTTGTTTATAGATTTCATCGTATACGTTTAACTCACCTAGTAATTCTTTATCGTAAGGCTTTTCATCGATCATAGCTTCGTAGGATTCTAATAAAGCTTTTGCTTCTTCGTATGTTTTCCCCATAAAATTTCGAATCATAATCGAAGTAGCAGAAGTCGAGATGGCACATGCTTCTCCATCGAAACGAATATCTTTGATTTTTCCCTCTTCCACTTTGACCATAATCATTAAGTCGTCAATACAAGATGAGTTATTGGTACGAATCTTTTGATAGCCTTCTTCTTCCACTAAGCCTTTGTGAAGTGGATGTTGGTAATTATCTAAAATTATTTCTCGTCTTAGGTTACTATCCATACTATTCCCTTTCTTTCTACTTATAAAACAATATCAAAAATATGTTCTGCATCTTTTAAAACGCGGATTAACTCATCGATTTCTTCTTTCGTATTATATAAATAAAGACTAATACGGCAGGTATTTTTTACCCCTAGTTGTTCTTTTAAGATTTTAGCACAATGGTTTCCTGCTCTTACACAGATGTGATAATGATTTAAATAAACAGCCGTATCTTGGCTAAAGACACCTTCAATATTGAAAGCAACAATAGAAGAAGCCGTCTTTTCATTATAGATTTGAATTTTAGGAACTTCTTTGAGTCTTGCTAAAAGATAACTTTTAAGTTCTTGTTCATAACTTTCAATTTTATCTAAGCCTATTTCTTCTAAATAATCGATGGCACGTCCTAGACCAATTACTTCCGCAATGGCAGGAGTTCCTGCATCAAATTTGGTAGGAACCTCTTTTAATTCAAAATCGCCTGTGGATTCAAAACTCGTATTCATTCCTCCACCATAACAAAGCGGTTTGGTCCTTTCTAACAATTCCTTCTTTCCCCATAAAACGCCAACCCCCGTTGGTCCTAACATTTTATGTCCTGAGAAAGCGAGAAAATCGGCATTCATCTCTTGTACTGAAACTTTACGATGCGGAACACTTTGAGCCCCATCTACCACAAAATAGATACCTCTTTGGGAACAAATTTCTCCAATTTCCTTCATTGGACGAACATCCCCTATGACATTGGTTACTTGGGCAAGGGAAATGACTTTGGTTCTATCGGTAATTGTGGATAAAACGTTTGGAATCGTTACTTCGTTATCTTCGGTTAAAGGAATATACTTAATCACAATACCGATTTCTTTTTCAAGTTCCATCCAAGGTAGTAAGTTGGATGCATGTTCACTTTTAGTAAGCAGTACCTCGTCTCCTTCTTTTAGTTCGTTTTTCATAAAGCCAAAGACCACTAAGTTTAAAGATTCAGTCGTACCTTTGGTAAAGACTACTTCACTTGCATCCTTAGCATCAATTAGTTTACGCACCTTGCCACGAACGCCTTCGTATAAAACATCGACTTTCATGCTGTTATCGTAGTCTCCTCGATGAGCATTAGCTGTATAGTTACTATAATAGTCCGTCATGCTATCGATAACACATTGTGGCTTCATCGTCGTAGCCCCGTTATCAAAATAAATTAAATCCTGTTTAAAAATTGGAAAATCTTCACGGTTCACTTCTTTACACCTCCTAGATTTTAGACATGTATGGAGCAAAAAGTTCTTTTTCTTCGGTCGAAAGAGGCATTTTTCCTAAAAGGAAGCCTTTAGTTAAGAGCCTAAGGGCATCTTCTTCTTTAATTCCTCTTGCTTTTAAATAGAATACTTCTTCACTTGGAAATTTCCCAACAAACGCCTGATGGGTCGCATCGACATCAAAACAATCAATCAACAGATTGGGAAGAATCGTACAGATAGAAGTTCCTAAATTGATAATCTTGTTATCTTGATTACAAATACATTCTTTGCTAGAACTTGGAACAACGCCATCTACTTTCAATACCGTAGAACCTTTTAAAGCCACGACATGTTGAACATAATTGCTAATAGTATGGGACGCTTTATGATGGATATTAGTATAGATACTCACATCTTGATCATTAATCATAGAAAAATAATAATCGATGTGGGCTTTTTCTTCTAAGGAAATATCGATTGAGCTTTCTGTATTTAAGGCTAAAGCCGACACTGAAAGAGAACTACCTTTTCCTAACTGATAACGAAAAGATACCTTACTATTTTCTAGTAAAAGAATTACATTCGCTTCTTTTCCTTCTTCCACTACAAAAGTAAAATCCCCTTCGTATTCTTTAAAAGTAAGAATTCTTTTTTCGTCTTCTAAAAAGGAATACGTTTTGTCTTTTAGAGAAATATTAGTCCCTTTACTATCAGTCATTACTATTTTATTCATGATATCCCTCTTGACTTATAACATTCTCACTAATATATCCTTCTTTTTCAATTTTTCGAGCAAGAGAAATATCGCCACTTTGAACAATTTTTCCTTTTCCCATTTGATGTACATAATTTAGAGGAAGATATTCTAAGATTCTAGGATAATGGGTAATAATTAAGACACTGGTCTTTGGATTTTCTTTTAAATATTGATTGATGTTTTCTGCACAAATACGAAGACTATCCACATCTAGTCCTGAATCTAATTCATCTAAAATAATAAAGGAGGGCTTTAATAGTTTCATTTGCAAGATTTCGTTTTTCTTTCGTTCTCCTCCTGAAAAGTCTTGATTGATAGAACGACTCATCATCGAAGAATCCATCTTTAAATCTTTAAGAGACGCATCCATTAATTCTAAGAAAGGATATAGTCCAATCGCTTCTTCTCTTCTACTGTTGATAGCCGTCTTTAAGAATTCAGTATTACTTACCCCTTCTATACTAATAGGTGATTGAAATGATAAGAAAATACCCAGTTTTGATCTTTCATCAACCGATAAAGGAAGAATAGATTTTCCATCCGCTAGAATATCCCCTTCGGTCACTTCGTATTCAAAACTTCCCATTAAAACTTTCGCAAGTGTACTTTTTCCAGTTCCATTAGGTCCCATGATGGCATGTACTTCTCCATCGTTTATTACTAAAGAAAAATCTTTTAAGATTTCTTTTTTATCTTTGGCATTTACGGTTATATTTTTTATCTCTATTTTCATATCCTCACCGCTTTCGACTATTATTTTATCACTTTTTTTATTTATTCACAAATATATTATATAGGAAATGAAAAAATATTTTGTCGTTAAATAGAAAAAGTATAAAAATTCAAAATAGTTCCATAATAAGAAATGGATACTCGCTGTATTCACAAAGTTTTATTCCATAGAAAAACCGTCTAACAGGACGGCTTTTATTTTACTTTTTGTTTTTCTTTGGCAGTAGCGTGTACAATTAAAGAGCCAAATTTCTTCTTTAATGTCCAATCACGTTCTGTTTGTACTGCATAATCAGAAAGACGCCATTCGGGATCTACATAATGCGAGACTGCCTCTTTAATCGTTGATGATGAAATAGAAATTTGAAAAGGGACATTTGCTTTTCCCAAATCATCTTCTCCCTTACCAAAAGCTTCTAAAAAGACTCCCATCGGATTACAATATTCTTTTACATTAAATACCACTTCATTTAAAGTAATATGGGCAGTATCTTTATAATAAGACTTTAGGATATCCCCTAAGGCTTTAGCATCAAAAGTATATGTTTTAACAACCATTTGCTTTTCTCTCCTTTTTAAGTAAGGCTTATTATACTATTTAAAAAGGGATTTGTCAAAATATTCTATTTCAAGTGCAATAATATTAAAAGATAAAAAACGGATTTTGCTTTATCTTATTTTACTTTTTGTTTCGTATTGGTAATAACGCTTACGGTTAAAGATTCCAATTTTTCCTTTGATTCATTAGATATACGTCCTATGGATACATCAGATACAACCCAATTGGGATCTACATAATGAGAAACCGCTTTTTTAATATCGTCCATCGAAATAGCCGTTTGAAAAGGGACTATGACTCTAACAAAATCAACTTTTCCCTTACCGAAAGCTTCTAAAAAGGCCTCTCCATCGGTATTCGGATATTTGAGTCCGAATACCACTTCATCCAAAATAAGATGGGCCGTTTCTTTATAATAGGCTTTTACAATATCCTCTAGAGTATCCGTATTGATATCATATTTTTTTACCATATTTTTTCTCTCCTTTTTAAGTAAGTCTTATCATACACTTTAAAAAAGCATTTGTCAAAGGATTCTATTTCTAGTACAATAAGTTTTAGGAGATGAAAAAGATGGACGACTGCATTTTTTGTAAAATTATGAAAGGTGAAATTCCTAGTTATACTATTTATGAAGATGATGAAGTGAAAGTATTTTTAGATATTAATCCTTCGACCAATGGGGATGCTTTATTAGTACCTAAAAAACATATCGTGACGATTGATGATTTATCGAGTGATGCTCTTCTTCACTTTTTTGAAGTCACACTTAAAGTTAAAAAATTAATGGAAGTACGGCTTCATATCGATGGTCTTACCATTTGTCAGAATAATGGACATGGACAAGATGTTAAACACTTTCATGTGCACTTGACCCCTCGTTATGTAAACGATAATTTAAAACACGACTTTAACAAAGAAATCTTAGTTGATATTGCTAAAGTACACGAACAATTAACGAAATAGAAAAAGAGGAAAATTTTCCTCTTTTTTAATAGGTTACGCATCCACCAAGAATGATGGCTAGTAAGATATATAATACGACAACGATAACAAATCCTGCGCCACCTTTTGAAGTAGTCGTATTTTCATTGTTTTGACAAGACACGATTTACTACACCTCCTTACTAATTAGATCCAAGCACCAAGTATGATAACTAATAAAATGAATAATACTAAAACGATAGCTGCGCTTGATACATTATTTCCCATAATTTATTCCTCCTTTTTTATGACTCACATTATTTTATGGGAATAAGACGAATTTGGTGCTACTTCCAAAAGAAATTTCTTTTAGTAAGTGTTGTAATTTAAAAAATAATTTGCTATGATATTGTTGTATTTTAAAGGAGGAAATTATGAAAAAAATACTACTTTGTTTAGTCCTTTTACTTTTGGTAACCGGATGTGGCAATCAACCCAAACTAGAAAATGGACAAGAGGCTGTTGTATCATTAAATGATGGAATGATCTCAGTTGATGAATTATATCAAGAAATGAAAGATAGTTATGCTATCGGAATCTTACTCGATATGGTTGATGAAAGGATTCTTGCTCAAAAATATCCAGAATCGGATGAAGAAAAAGAATACATCGATAATCAAATTCAAACTTGGTTATTAACCTTTAAAGACCAAGCAACTTTATTACAAGTTACTCAATCAAAATTAGGAATCTCAACGATGGATGGATTAAGAAGTTATCTTTCGCTTCAATTCAAAGAAAATAAAGCCATTGAAGATTATGTTAAAAGTTTAGTCACCGATAAAGAGATTCAAAAATATTACGATGATAAAGTATTTGGAGATATCAAAGCAAGACATATTTTAATTACATCAGAGGCCACTTCAAGTATGACCGAAAGTGAAAAGAGTGAAAAAGAAGCCGAAGCACTTCAAAAAGCAAAAGACATCATTGCAAGACTTGATAACGGTGAAGACTTTAGTGAACTTGCTAAAGAGTTCTCTAGTGATGACTCTAACAAAGATAATGGTGGAGATTTAGGATACTTCTCAACAGGTGAAATGGTGGAAGAATTCGAAACGGCTGCTAAGAAACTAGAAGTTGGAAGTTATACTAAAGAACCTGTTAAAACGACTTATGGATACCACATCATCCTAAAAGACGATGAAAAAGAAAAAGCTCCACTTGACCAATGGACCGATAAAATTAGAGAAACGCTTGCTAACCAAAAGTTAGAAGACGATGCAACATTACAAGTAACTGCTTTAATGGAATTAAGAAAAGAAGCAGGTATGTCAATTGTTGATGACAATCTAAAAGATCAATATGACTTATTAATGCAACAAATGAAAGATTCTCTAAGAGAAAATAATAATTAAAAAACAAAAAGAATAGCGTTCAAACTATTCTTTTTTTATTCGTGTATCGAAAATCCTTTTTGAAACATTTTTTGTTTAATCCGAAGTTCTAGTTCAGCTCCTGAATACTTTGGGCTTAATTTCTTGTAGAGTTTATCGTATTCCTTCTTACGGATAGATTCATCTTCTTCGATTGGATAATGGTCTAAAATCGTAGTAATCATGCTTCGGTCATATCCCATTGTAATAAAATGATTAATCATACTTTTAAGCAGTAAGTTCTTACTTTTCGTATGATTGTTTTTGACTTCTTTGGCAATGAGTTTATTTAGCTTTTCTCTTTGAAGATCTTCGGTATAAACGGTTAATACCTCTTGTTTGATAGACTCATCTACCCCTCTTTTAGTAAGTTCGTTTGCAATCTTATAAGGTCCATCCATACTTAATAGAATTCGGTCATGGACAAAACTTTGAGCAAAGATTTGATCGTTAACATAACCTTGTTTTTCTAATAGTTGAAGGGCTTCTTCGACCATGGTATCTTCATAGCCTTTTTTAATTAAAGAAGAGGTAAGTTCTTTCCTACTTCGAAGTCTTCGCTCTAATAATTTAAGGGCCTGATTATAAGCCATATATTTTTGATTCTCTACTTCTAATTGTAACAAGAGATCCTCATCGATCTCTTTTGTTAATAAAAGATTGTATTTCAAAATTAAATCTTCATGAAGATAAATACTTCCTTCATCTAGTATTAATTCATATTCTCCATTTTTTAATTTTTTATATTTTAAAATGTGCATTTACATCACCTATCTCTATTATACCAAGAGAAAAGAAAAAAGACTTAATCTTTTTTTACTGTGATTAAGCCTGCCTCAACTTCTTCTAAAGCTCTTCCAATCGGTTTCTTGGAAGTATATTCATTAATTGGCATTTGGTAATGTCCATTTTGCATCATTTCTTTACTTCTTTGTGCCACTATATGAACTAGTTCATACTTTGAATCTACCAAGTTTAAAATCTTATCAATCGATGGAAACAACATAATATCATCCTCCCCTTTGCTATTTTAAGAATAACCCCATTTACACTTCTTTGCAACACATTAGACAAAATTAGACAGTAATTGACAATGTAAACTTTTTATTCCAAATAAAAAGACCCGAAGGTCTTATCTAAATTGGCAGCATGAACCACATTGCATATTGCTACAAACATTTTCTTCTGAGCAAGTGTAGCAAGGACGATATGTATGTTTGTAGATGTGATGATTTACTACTCTTGTATGAATAGGGCATACATGAGGTACTTCATGAACGAAAGTACGGTTTACTACTCTTTCTTGAACAGGTCCAACGATTGGATTTTGCATTGCTCCACCCATAGCCATCATTGGCATATCTCCCATTTCGGAGTCAACGTTCATATCGATATCTACGGTGTTGTTGTTTCCAACGAATTGTGTAGTTAAATCATTGTCTCTATCATAACAACGATCTTGAAACATTTTTCATTCCTCCTATCTAACATAAGATATGAAAATAGGAAAAAGATACCTATCATGTTTGCCCATTATTAGGTATAAAAAAATAATCTCTAAAAGGAGATTATCTCTATAAAAGGTTAAAACGGAAACTTCATCTTGCCATTTTGCATTTGTTTCATCATTACTTTCATTTGATCGAATTGATTTAATAGTTTATTGACTTCGGAAACCGATAGTCCACATCCTTTAGCAATTCTAGTCTTTCTACTGGCTTTAATAATTTCTGGATGTCTTCTTTCTTGAGGTGTCATCGATAACACAATAGCTTCCGTTCTTGCCATTAGTTTAGGATCGATTTGAATATTGTTAAGTCCCATCTTGGAAGATCCTGGAAGAAGTTTTAATAAGTTTTCAATAGGACCTAATTTTTTCATCTGTTTCATGGTACTTAAGAAGTCTTCTAAATCAAACTTCCCTGCTTGCATTCTTTTAGCCGTCTTTTCGGCTTCTTTTTCATCGATGGCTTCCGTTGCTTTTTC
Source organism: uncultured Bacilli bacterium (assembly GCA_947623935.1). Classification (GTDB taxonomy): domain Bacteria; phylum Bacillota_I; class Bacilli_A; order RF39; family UBA660; genus Faecenecus. The sequence continues at coordinate 31,868 of CANQIE010000011.1, forward strand.
GACAAGGGATACAATATCACCCATACCAAGGATACGTCCTGCCATACGTTTAGGATCAAAAGAGTCAAGTCCATCTAATTTTTCAGAAACACCGATAAACTTTATTGGAACATGGGTTAGGTGTCTTACCGATAAGGCAACTCCACCTCTCGTATCACCATCTAACTTGGTTAAAATAACACCGGTAAGTGGAAGTTTATCGTTAAATCCTTGAATCACATTTATAGCATCTTGTCCCATCATGGCGTCGATTACTAAAAGTACTTCTTTAGGGTGACAGAATTCATTGATGTTTTGTAATTCTTCCATCAATTCTTCATCAATATGAAGACGACCTGCTGTATCAATTAAGACATAATCATAATGATTTTCTTTAGCATAGACTAAAGCATGATCTACTATTTCAACGGGATTTTTCTTCCCTTCTTCGTAAACTTCAATGCCTAGTTGTTTTCCAATTTGCTTTAATTGATCAATCGCTGCAGGGCGATAAACATCACACGCAACCAAAAGTGGTTTTTTACTGTGTTTTTTTCTTAAAAAGTTAGCAAGTTTTCCAATCGTCGTTGTTTTACCTGAACCTTGAAGACCTACTAGCATCAAACATGCAGGTTTTCCTTCTAGATTTAAAGGTTCACTCTCGCCTCCTAGTAACTCTGTTAATTCATCTTGTACAATCTTAACAAATAAATCTCCCGGTTTAATACTCTTTTGTACTTCTTCACCTAAGGCTTTTTCTTTAACCGTATTGGTAAATTCTTTTACCACTTGATAGTTTACATCGGCCTCGAGTAACGCAAGACGAATTTCGCGCATCATATCGGAAATATTCTCTTCGGTAATCTTGCCATAGCCTTTCATTTTATGAAGTGCATTTTGTAAACGGTCTCCTAAACTTTCAAACATTGTTATCACCTAGTTCCTACATTTTATTATATAATAAATAGCTTTAATTGCAAAGAAAAAGAGCAAATTGTACTCTTTATTTCTTTCGATAGACAAGCAGTTTCATCGGATTTTCTTTTTCTTGTTCTTTATTTTCTTCTAACGTGATAGCATCGGTTGCAAGACCTAAAGCAATTAATTTATCAACAGGATCAAAATACCAAGTCCAAGGTTCTTTTTCTATAAGTCCCATTTGTTGGATAGAAATACCTTCTTCCTTGTCTTTTGTTAATCCAATTTGATCCAAGTACATTTCGACAAACGGTTTTACACGGTTCGTAGCTGATTTACAAAAATAATACTTTTGTAATAATCCTGCTATTTGAATATGTTCATCAAGAGCAAGGTAAGTAGCATCTTCAAAAAGCATGTCAACATTTTCAACTGTTAATCTTTTTTTTCTTTCTAAATTCATCTGTATTCCTCCCCAAGCGTTGCCTAGTTTAGCAGAAAAAAAAGAAGCTGTCAATACTTCTTTTAAATTGCAGTATTAGAATCTATTGGAGTGTCTCCTATAAAATCTGGAACCGGTGATACCACAGGAGCAGGATTATTTATCACATTAGTAGGATCTGGAATATTAGATACGGTATTAAAATCGATGACATTTGGTATGGTACTTGTCGTGTTTGAAGTGATATTTATATCTGCAACCGGCTCCGTTGTATTAATATCTATTGTGTTTGATATGGTGTTTGGCATGGTATTCGATGTCGTATTCAAAGGTGCAACGGGATCTGGAGTAATAGATGCTGTATTAAAATCAATAGTATTTGGAATAACTTTTGTAGGGTCGTTTGCAGTAGTATTCATACCTGTAACTGGCTCCGTTGGTTTGACTAAAAGATCAGGAATTGATGTCGTACTTTCTTGTGGTTCATCTTGAGGTGCATCAAGAGCATTATCAGTTCCAAAATGGATAAACTTACCATTAGGTTCTTCTTTTGGAGGAGTAACGGTAACTTCCTTTTTTTCTTCGACAACAGTGGTCTCTACTTGAGAAGTAGTCCATCTATTAAAGACATCGGCATTGGCACTGTATGGAGCAGGATCGGGCATTTCCATATGCACAATCAATGGAATTTTAAATGCTGTCCCAAAAGCCATACAGTTTCCAGGCTGTAATGTTTTTTGTTTTTCCACGATTTCTTCACTAATGTTAGGTACCATTTTTTTGATGTATTCAATATCACGAGGATGGTTCATTTTAAAGATTAAGAAATTGGAACACTGCGAAATTACAGTTTCACTAATTTCTACTGGACGTTGTGAAATAAGATTTAAAATAATTCCATATTTACGACCTTCTTTGGCAATACGATCGAAGATATTATATCCTAAGATAAATTCGTCGGTATCGTGTTGAATATAACGATGAGCTTCTTCCAAGAAAAGGTTAAATGGAAGACTGCCTCGATCTTTTAAAGCCTTAGTAAACTCAAATAAAATTCTAGAAAAGATTTTGGTCAATGTCTTAGCAAAGCTATCATCGACATCGTCCAAATTAAAGTTTACAATCTGGCATTTATTTTTTCCATCACTGGACATAATTAAGGACGTAATAAATTGTTGGGTCGTCATGTACGTTCTACATTCAAAGTACTTGGCATAGTTTCCTGTAATGAGCGAATGAAGTCGTACTCTAATGGTTACCGCATCTCCGTACGTGTTTTCATTTCGTAACCAGCCTTCACTAATAAGGGTGAAGTTTAAGGCTTTCTCTAAATCTTCTAGCGTAAAGAAACATTTTTCTTGTGGTTCATAATTATCTAATTCCGGTTGAATAAAATCAGATACATATTGGGTAATTAACACACTTTCAGCAAATTGTCCATTGGAATCAATTGCAAAACATTCTCTAAATTTACGCACATAACCAATACCTTGGATCTCTGCTTCTAAGTTAAATTGAGGAGTTGAGCAACTTCCAATAATCGAGAAAATATCGTTTCGTTTAGAAGTTGAAGTTTCATTCGAATATAGAACGGTCATAATGGCCTTAGCAATTAAATGGTTTTTATAAGTATCTGCATTGACATTCTTTTGATTAAAGATGTAGACAAGTTTACACATCCGTTCAATAATTGGTAATTGAGAGTGTGCGGTGACTCCAAGTAACAAAGCAAAGTCATCGGTATTTAAAAGCCATAAAGGCACTTTCAACTGTTCGGTATCGGGTTCGTTATAATTGGTGGTATAAAATTTAAAATGATAATTGGGGTTTAATTTGTTGATATCTTTAAACGCATTTCGATATTCACCGGAAGAATCAAAGATGAAGAAATTAGAACGTGATGGAACAAAAGAAGGATCGTTAAATACATTTTGTAAAAGACGGGCAACTCCACACGATTTACCACTTCCACTATTACCAAAAATAGCCATGTGGTTACTAAAGATATCGTTGATGTTGACACGAATGAAACAGTTATCGTATAAAGGACTAACACCTAATTTCATGTTATCCTTTTTTTCTACTCCTACAATTAAAAGCATTTCTTCGGGCGTAATAATACGCACCCTAGCATTTAAGTTCGGTTTACGAATAACTCCTCCTACAAAGCGATCTCCTTCAAGTTCTCCTAAAAAATGTACTTTAACTGCATCTTCGGTAATATCGTCTACTTCTCCTAAAATCTTCTTTTTCTCATCCTCAAAAACAACGTGTAAGTTCATTAGGTTCGTAGCCAAAAGTGTATTTTGGGCGACCTTTACCGTTGCTCCTTCATCACTGATATAAATAATTTTCTCAAACATCTTTAAGACCCCTTTTTATATTCCTTTTATATTATTTTTTCGATTTCCTCAATTAATTTTTTATCCTCTATCTTGGTTAACAATTCTTTTATTTTTATTCTTTTTTCATACAGATGTAATGTTTCTTCGTAATATTTTAATTTTTCTTCAACTTGTTTTAATTGATGATGAACAGCATTCCTGCTTACACCTTTATTGTCGGCAATCTCACTTAGAGAATAATCTTCAAAGTAATAATCTTCGAAATAAGAACGTTGTTTATCGGTAAGTAGTTCTCCATAATAGTCATACAAGTTATTAAAATAAATTTTATCGTTCATAAGGCACCTACATCAAATCTTTAAAAAGACCATAGATATATTTTTCAATATCAAATACTTGTAAATCTTCTTTTCGTTCCCCAAGGCCTATGAATTTAACTGGAAGAGCCACTTCTTCTTTAATAGCAAGTACAATTCCTCCTTTGGCTGTTCCATCCAGTTTAGTAAGCACAATCCCCGTAATATCGGTAATTTCTTTAAAGCTTTTCGCTTGGCTAATACCATTTTGTCCTGTTGTAGCATCAATTACTAGTAAAGTCTCTTGGGGAGCACCTGGGATAAGATTGTTAATTACTTTATTAATTTTCTCCAATTCTTTCATCAAGTTGACTTTGTTTTGAAGCCGTCCTGCGGTATCGACAAGTACTACATCATAAGCTTCTTCTTTAGCTTTTGTAACCCCATCGAAAACCACACTGGCAGGATCTACTCCTTCTTCTTTTCCAATAAAGTCTACTCCTACTTTTTCGCTCCATTCCTTTAACTGCATCGTAGCACCTGCTCTAAAGGTATCACCTGCAACTAATAGTACTTTCTTTCCTTCTTCTTTGAGTTTCCAAGCAATTTTGGCAATCGTTGTAGTCTTTCCTACTCCATTTACACCTACAAATAGGATAACAGTAGGCCCCTCTTTAGCAAAATTAATTTTATTGACTAAGACTTCATCGTTTACATAAATAATAAACAACTCGTCAACAATCACTTCTTTTAATTCGTTTGGATCTTCGATTTTTTCTTGTTTTACTCTTGTCCTTAGACGATCCATAAAATTCATGACCGTGGAAACCCCAATATCAGCCATGATTAAGATTTCTTCTAATTGATCGAAATAAGCATCATCGATTTTCTTGGTGCTAGAAGTTAATTCCACTAACTTGGAAACAAAACTTTGTCTCGTCTTTGTAAGTCCTTTTTCATAAATTTTAACTTCTTTTAAAGTCTCTTTCTCTTCTTTTTCCTTTGCTTTTTCTTTCTTTTCAGTCTTTTTTTCAACACTTACTTCCTGTTTTTCTTCTTCTAAAGAAGGCTTCTCTTCATAAAGGGTATCCTCTTCGATTCTTTCGACTTCTTCTTTATTAAATAAATTTTTTATCTTTTGAAATAATCCCATTGTGTTCTCCTTTATTTCATTCTAGTACTATTATATCTTAGAAAATGTAATTATTCAATTAAAAACAATCATTTATAAACATGAAAAAACTTAGTTTAATAGTAAAATGCAATTAATGTTAATTTGTTGCAATATCTAGAGAAAATGCAATATTTTCTCTTTTAT